>JAFOSK010000141.1 GCA_017392945.1 Treponema sp. | reverse complement strand
CGGACCCGCGCCGAACGCGCAGATGAGCGTGCCGATGCCGACCGGTCCTCCGAGGATCCAGCCTGCGAGTGTGACCACGCCCCAGAGTATGATCTCGACAAATCCGATCGGTATCGCCGGCAGCCGCTTCCCGAGTGCCACAAGCAGCGCGTCGACAGAAAAAGAGCAATAAGAACACCGAGAGATGTAAAAACTGCAAAACTGTGAAGCGGCTGCAACGGAGATGTTATCAGAGAAATAAATCCAACGATTGTTGTAATGCCAGCAAGAAGAACTGCCTGAGAAACTTCTTTTAAACCTGTTGCAATTGCCATACAATGCTTTTCAACAGTAAGTTCCCCTTTTATGGATTCAAGAGCAATGTAATAATGAGTAAGTACGTGTATTCCATAAGCCGAATCAACTGCTATAAGGGCAACAGGAATAACACTTGAAATAATAGAAAACTGGATATGAAGCAATGCCATAAGTCCACATGACCATATTGCAGCCATAAGCACAGTAAGAAGAGGAAGAACAGTTCCATCAAATGTCTTGAATGAGACGAACAGGCTTATGATTACAACAAGTACAACTAAAGGAATAAGACAGAAAATATCCTTAAGCATGAAAATCCGGGAATTTTTGGAAATAACTGGATCACCATAAATGGTATAATTAAGGTTAGAGCCTTTTAGAGCATCAGTTACAATATTTTCAATTTCTGAAAGAGTTGCAAGACGGTCTTCACCGGAAAGACGCTTCAATTCACCGTCAGCATCCTTTTTTTTATTTACATAATGAACTGCAAGCTGAGTAGCCTTTCTGTCATCAGAAATTATTACGCGATCATACATATCGCGCCAGGAACCGATTCTCACAAGAAGTTCCTTAATATCATCTTCTGTTCCCACAAACACTTCTTCACCTGTTTCATCTTTCTGAAAAAGTTCTTCAGGGATAAGGTTTTTAGCAACAAGACTTCCATCTTCTGCACATACATAATCAATACTTGTTACAGAATCAACGCTGTCAACATTATCAAGGACTTCAAGCTGCCGGGTTATTTTATTTGCAATCGTAATATTGCGAGGTGTAAAGAAAGTTTCCTCGTCTGTTTCCAGAGAAATGCCGATGGAATAAACGCTTCCAAAATTCTCTTCCGCTTCAGAAAGACGCTTATAATCTTCCGTCGAATGAGGAAGGTACTCGAACATTGCATCATTTTCAATTTTCAGCTTTGGAAGCTGAAGGGCAAAAAAAACTGTTATTAACGCACAAGCGATAATAATGAACCAACGTCTGCGAAAAAAACGAGAAATCATAATTAACTCACCTCTTCCAAATATAAATACTCTGCTTATAAAAAATCAGAGTACAAACAATTCTTTGTATTTTAACCTCTATTAATTATAAGGTCAATTTTAAATTGTCCCTGTTGAAATTTTATATACACTACCGCAATTTCTGCATGTAATTTCAAGAGGATCCGGACCATTTTTCTTTATATCTTCCAATTCTTTTTTTGGAAGAGAGCGCAGATAATTTAAGAATGATTCTTCATTGCACGGGCAGTCATACCGAACTTTTCTTTTTAGCGCAATAGAAGGCTTGAATTCGCGGAAAAGGCCATATATCAAATCTTCAAAATTTCCTTTTTCGCTGAACCACTGCCCCAAGGACGGACATGTCTTAAAAGCAAGTTCAGCTCTGGACAAAAGCTCATCATCGCTTTTTACATCTGAAGAACTGGTTTTTGCAGCTCCAGAAGAACGTTTTCCGCCTGTCTCAGGCATTACCTGAAGGAACATTCCTCCGGCCCCCACAACACGGCCTTTTTTATCCATTTGGATTGAAGTAGAAAACGCTGTTGAAATCTGTTCTGACTGCCTGTAATACCATGCAAGATCTTCTGCAATATTTCCAGAATCAACCGAAACAGAACTTACAAACGGTTCCCTGTCTTCTTTATGAAGTGTAGAAACTGTCATGGTTCCGGTTCCCAAAAAAGGCTTTAAATTCCAGTTTTCAAGAGGCTTGGTAACAGGAATACTCTCATTAAAAAGATAGCCGCGAACAGTTCCCTTTGAATCGGCTTCTACAGAAAATCCTTTTGCCGGGCCGTCCGTTTCGTAGCGGACAGTCACATGCTCTTCACCTTTCATCATCGGGATCATCATAGCACCGCCAAGACAGGCCTGCCCAAGCAACATAGTTTCCAGAATTCCAAGTCTGTGCTGAGCACGAAGCTGATTTACAAAATTCGAGCCGTTAAAAATTGCACCGCGGAGTCTTCCGTCTGCCATTACAAAAACAGCCATTTCATCCGGCATAATGGATGAAAGATGTTCCGTAAGTTCCATATCTGTTATTTCAACCTTATTCATGTTTATTCCCCATATGTTTATGCATAAATGCATGCCATCTAAAAAAATGCCCGATCTTCCAAAAGGAATTCCGGGCATAAGTCAATCCACAAAAATATACAAAATTCAGAACTCCAGAAATCTACTGAAGCACCGAAAATATAAATCGAACAAATGAATCATCAGATGCCAATTACATGATTATTAACTTTATCCTGAACATAAGCAATAAATTCTTCAATCTTCATAGTTTTCTGTTCAAGACCACTCGACTGGCGGAAGCGCACTGTTACAGTCCTTTCATTCTTTTCGTTTTCGCCGACAACAAGAATGTAAGGAGTCTTGTGTTCTTTTGTAATAACCTTAATTTTCTGGCGCATATTTTCATCAGAAAGATAAGCATTTGAACGGATGTCAGAAGCAACAAGAAGATCATTCACTTCTTTTGCATAATCAGCAAACGAATCATTTACAGGGACAACTGCAGCCTGTTCAAAAGCAAGCCATGTCGGGAACGCACCTGCAAAGTTTTCTACAAGGATTCCAAGGAAGCGCTCGATAGAACCAAGGATTGCGCGATGAAGCATAACAGGATGGTGCTTCTGGTTATCTGCACCAACATAAGTAGCATCAAGACGTTCAGCACTAGGAAGCTGGAAGTCTGCCTGAATTGTACCGCACTGCCATTCGCGTCCAAGACAATCGTAAAGCTTGAATTCTAGTTTCGGGCCATAGAAAGCACCTTCTCCCGGCTGTATTTCATATTCAAGACCGGCTTCATGACATGCGTCAGCAAGAGCTTTTTCCGCACGTGCCCATGTTTCAAGGTCTCCTACATGATCTTCCGGCATTGTAGAGAATTTTACAACAAGGTCATCAAAACCAAAGTCATGGTAAACAACTTTAAGAAGCTTACAGAACTTTGCAACCTCCTCTGCGACCTGATCTTCCCTACAAATAATATGAGCATCATCCTGAACGAATCCTCTGACACGCATGATTCCATGCAGTGTTCCGCTCGGTTCATTTCTTACATCGTGACCAAATTCCGCAAGGCGAAGAGGGAGATCTTTATATGAACGTACACGGCTCTTGAAAATTTCAAGTGCTCCAGGACAATTCATAGGCTTAATTGCAAAAAGACGCTTTTCTGATTCTGTAATGAACATGTTCTTCTGGTAGTGTCCCCAGTGACCGCTTTTTTCCCAAAGAGAGCGAGGCATGATTGCAGGAGTATTAACTTCCTGATATCCGTCCCTGCGAACCTTTACGCGCATGTAATCCTGGATTACAGTGTAAATAGTCCATCCGTTCGGGTGCCAGTAAATCTGACCAGGATTTTCAGGATCAAGATGGAACAGATCCATTTCTACGCCGAGCTTACGATGATCACGTTTTTCAGCTTCTGCAAGCATTGTAAGGTAATCTTTGAGTTCATTTGGCTTTTCAAAGCAAAGCGCATAAACACGAGTGAGCATCGGACGATTAGAATCACCGCGCCAATATGCACCGGCAATCTTGTTGATTTTGAATGCCTGTCCGTTAATCTCTTTTGTATTTGCTACATGAGGACCCCGGCAAAGATCAAGATAACCGTCCTGTTCATAAGTAGTAATAGTTTCACCTGCTGGCAGGTCATTAATAAGTTCAATCTTATAATCCTGTCCGGCAAAAAGCTTAAGTGCTTCTTCCTTAGAAACTTCCTTTCGGATAAAATCATGGTTACCGGCAATAATGCGGCGCATTTCCTTTTCTACAGCAGGGAAATCAGTTTCGGTGAATTTGGTGGTGGTTGGAAAATCGAAATCATAATAAAAACCGTTATCAATAGCAGGACCTATTGCGATTTTTGTTCCTGGATACAATTTAAGGATAGCTTCTGCCATCACGTGTGCACAACTGTGTCTGATTGTCTGTAATTTTTCGTTTTCCATTTAATTCACCTTCTAATTTTTAAAAATTAATACCATCAGTATAACGTTCTGAATATTATTAGGCAATAAATATGTAGGAAAATGAAACTTTATTTTAGAATGAAAGTATTTCTGATGAACGTAATCCGCAGCTTCTCAACAGAAAACCGCTCATCTTGCAAAGCTACCTTAAGGAAAAGATTACAATTCCTTAAGGAACTCATAGTAGACATTCAAAGAATCTTTCTTTCGAATCGGTGAATACATCATACTAAGACATTCATATTCGGAAGGATTAATATAATCCATTGCAAACAACCTAGTTCGATCTTCTTCCGTTGCCTTAGTATTAAATTTATAGAACAAATAGGCCGGAAGCTCTTCCTCATAAACTGTCTGATAAGAAAAAACATAGGTATCAGAAATAGAAGCCTTTGCTCCCTGAGGTTTCTTAGACTCGTCCAAAGTATATGTAAGCCGTTTGTACTTTCCTTCTTCATTTTTAAAAAGACCAGAGACAACAATTACATCTTCTGGTTTTCCGTCATAAATTATGTAGTAGCCAATAACATCCTGTTCTTTGATAGTACAGAGCTGCCATGTATTTCCGCCTGAATAATACCAGCTTTGAACACACTTAAGGTGAGCTTCAGTATTAATCTTAAACAGAGGCGTAATCGAGAAATCGCCCATTATTGCATTTGCAAGTGTAGTCGAATTAGCCTTTGCCGTATAATTTATGTTATTTATAGAAATGGAAACATCTTTTGAATATTCGTTGAATACAACCCATTTTTTTTCCTCATAATCTTTATTACAGGAAGCAAACAAAAATGCTGCAAGCAGCAGAAGAAGCATACGTTTCATAAAAACCTCGTTATCCGATTTTAACAACGGAACGACAAAAAATCAACACAGGTAAAAACTCAGAACATTATTCTGTTTGACATTCAAACAATACATTAGTATATTATTAAAGACCGTATATGTTGATTTAACCGGGGGTGCACCGGTTTCGACGGATGCGGGAGCGCATTTACTGCATGTAGGTGTGAAGGCACCTTAAGCTGACAAAAAAAATAACTGCAATCTTCAACAGAAAAGAAGAAGAAGATTCTTCTGAAGAACAGTTTGCACTCGCTGCGTAAGCAGTGCACGGAACCTACAGGGTGCTGTTCCTAACTTTGTAATGTTCTGACGT
>JAFOSK010000140.1 GCA_017392945.1 Treponema sp. | reverse complement strand
TCCATTAAGCACTGCGAAAAATCAAAAACGACACAGAGGGAAATGGCTCTTATAAAGGTAAAGGCTCCTGGGGAGAAGCGAGCAATCATTATCGGAACATGTGATATTTACCGCGCCCATATAATCGATGTTGCTCCAGAAAGTGTTATTGTTGAGGCAACTGGAAGTGAAGAAAAGATCGAAAGCCTTATAGGCCTGCTTGAACCGTTCGGAATCCTTGAATACGTAAAGACCGGTCTTACAGCAATGGATCGTGGCGCAGAAATTATGTGCTAAAAATCAGGACTTGCAGCATTTGCACCAGACGGGATTCCATAGTTCAGATGAGGGTCCCGTTTTTTTTATTTCTGCTACTTGAAAAGTGCGGCAGTTCAGATTTAGAAGCTTTTCGTAATGGTGTATGAGGTTTGCATTTTCAGATGTTCCGGCAATAAACTTTTCAGAGATATTATGTCCGTCTGCCATCTTTAATTCTGCTTCGAAAAATATCCTTCCTTTTTCAGTAAAAATCCTTTTTATAAAAAGTTCTGAAAATGATTTTTTCAGTTCATTCTGTTTTTTTCCTTTGAAAAAATCATTGCTCAGCGGGCATACCAGCGGATAACAGGGAAATGCAATGCATTTCTCAAAAAGGCTGTTGATTTCATACAGAATTTTTTTTTGTGCTTCAATAAGAAGGAGCTCCGTGTTTGGATGGAATCTTATTACTAAGTTCATGCTTGTAGTATAGTTTTTTTTTTCTAAAGATTGTAGTATCTGTGGTATGAGAATTGATGTGTCAAAGTTTTCTTTTATAAATAAATTCATAAATAGGCTTTCCGCTCTTGAAAAAAAACAGAAGATTTCATTTGCGACAATAACATTTTTTGCGGTTGCAGACATTTTCGTTTTCTGTATATTCGTATGCGGAGGGAAATTTTCGTCTCCAACTCTAGCATTTGATAACTCGTCGTTTGAAAGTCAAAAAATGATCGCCTTGAATAGGCCGGCTTCAAAAAGAACCGTGAATAAAAATTATGCATATTACAAATTTACGGAAGAGCAGATTTCCCGTCTTATGGTTTATTACAATCATTTTGGCTCTATAGGTATAAATGTTCGTGTGGGTGTAAAAAATCAAAGTGAAAAAAAATTAAAGAGCATAAATGCTTCTGAGAAAGTTTTTACGTATGGTTTTCTTTATGAGTCTGATTTTGATAAGAAAGGAAAGCTTTCAAAAACGGATCATAGAATTCTTTCGGGCTGTGATCTGCGCAATTTCATAAAGGTTGGTAAGGGCAGGTCATTTTTTTCCAATGAGCTTTCCATCGAAAAGAATCTGGAAGAAAAATTTTTGCCGGTTGGAATAGAAATCTATTCGGATTATCCTGTCGAAATATATGATTTTTTTGTTACTAGGTCAAAAATCGGTTATGACTTTACCGGTGAGATTCCTTTTTATGGAGTTGCTTCTAACGGCGGAAGTTTTGGCGGTAATTCCCGGGATTTTGATTTCTCTGGAAGTTCACTTGTTTTTCCGGTAGAAAATTCAAACTATTCGATTATGCCTAAGATTGAACTTGCCTTTTATGAAAGTCAGGATTACGGAACTCCTGGTGAACAGCTTAAGACGGTACTCAATGCAGGTGGAGAAAAAATAACTGTACGCCGCGCTTCTGGCGTGGACGAATGTGTTATTCAGACTGCACTTATGAATTCACCGTTTTGTTCTTATGGTTTTGCTGAAAATGCTTCTATCGTAAAAAAACTCATAATGTCAGCAAATGATGCCGGGCTTATTCCTTCTGAGCCTGGGATTGTACTGGTTCCTTTGAAAACGGATCCTGGATTGATTCTTGATAGTAAGAGTTCCGCGTGGCGCACGCACGATTATGAACTTTACGAATGGGACAGATTTCCGGGGGTTCTGTTTTTTGATACGGCGGATTATAACGTGCAGTCGGATTTTTTTCGAAGGCTTTCATTTTATGCTGAGAAGGTCGGATTCCGAGGATCTTTGCTTACTGACGAACAACTTGGTGATATGCACGGTTATAATGCTCATGATTATGGAGCTGAAACTCTGGCATCGTTCTTTTCTAAAGTAGAAAAGGAAGGTTTTTTGCTCAACAGAAAAGAACGTATTCTTAAGGAAATCCTTATTCATGCTGGTGTTATTGTACCTGAAGATGGCTGTTATAAGGCTGGGGCCGGTGCTGTTATTTCTATTTCAAGGGAATCTGCTCAATATCTAAGACAGACTTTTCTTGCGCATGAATCATGGCATGGAATTTTCTTTATAGATGAAAATTTCCGTAATGCGGTTGCTGCAGTTTATTACACAGTTGATGACAAGACTATGTCTTTTATGAAAGGCTATTGGGCAAGTCAGCCGGGATTAGGCTATGATCCTGCTGATGATTTTCTTATGAAAAATGAATTTATGGCTTATATAATGCAGCAGCCGCTTTCTGGAATTTCTAAGTATTTCGTTCACCTGGCTAATCGAGGTTCTGTTATGAAAGCAATGCCTGAATTATGTGCCTGGGTTAGGCAGACAGAGGGTATGACATTTGAAGATGCCGGAAAAATTCTTGATACTTATGCATTTGATAACTGGGGATTAAGAGCTGGCCGCGTTATGCTTATGTCCAGATAAAAAAAGTCTGGCATGATCAGGAAATCATCATGTCAGACGCATTGTTCATTCTTTTGAAATGCTTATATTAAATTTGCGCTCTGCACCAACGGAAGTTGGTGGTCCATGCCCTGGGAACAGAACTGTATTTTCCTGTTGTGAAAGAATTTTTTCGTCAATATTATGGCGGAGGAGGTGGCGCGAATAGCTGGAATTCGTGCTGCCAAGTTTTCCTGCAGATATTGAATCTCCTGTAAATATTACGTTTCCAATCTGATATATCATTGAATCTGATGTGTGGCCTGGAAGCGAAATGTATTTTACAGAAAGACCAGCAAGGCGCAGTGACCCGTCACCTGTTATTACGTTTGTTGCATCTCCAGCGATTTCATAATCTGCACCATAAATTTTAGGTGAATAAATTTTCATTATTGTTTTTAACCCCGAAACATGACTACCGTGGTTATGCGTTATAAGGATTGCAACCAGATTAAGGGAGTTTTCTTCAATTTGGTTAATCAGGCCTTCTGAAATTTTGCCTGGATCAACAATGATTGCCTCTTTTGTATTTTCGTTGGCAATAAGATATGTGTTTGAAAAGCCGCCGGTATTAATGTGCGAATAAATTTTCATAAGATATCTCCCCTTACGGATGTTTCATTTTCATCGCCAAGATCAAGATTCAGTTCGCTTCCTCTTTCCGTGAAAATCGCTTCGCGTGTATTAGACATTTTAAATGAAGTATTTTCCTGCGAAACTTCTACGAATATTGCTTTTTTCAGATTACAGTTTCTGAATGAAGTGTTGATCAGTCTTGCCTTTATAAATCTTGAATTATACAAATCCGAGTCATCAAATGATGTTTGGATTGAGTTGATTCCATTGAAATTATCCTGAACCATATCGCTGGATGTAAAAAGAACGCGTGAAAATGTACAGCCTGCAAAAGAAGAAAATTGTATGTTGCTTTCAATAAGGTTACAGTCGGTGAAAACTGCATCGTCAAAAATGGACATACGGCTTCTAAGGTCCTTCGAATGGCAATTTGTAAATGTGCAGTGCATGAAGTTGCAGCCGTAGAGTTTTTTACCAGAAAGATCAAGGTCTTTGAAAGTCATGCCGGAGGCTGTTAGACCTACGATTTTCTCATTGTTCTGTATATATCGTATAATGTCCTGCTGGATTTTCCCCGGTGTAGGAGAATGATCAAGGCAGTAACATTTCTCCTCCGTGATATTTCCGTTTTCATCTATTGCCGAAATGGAAAGGTTGTGACAGGCCCGGACAAGGCATTTATTCAATGTGAACATAAAAAAATGGTAAAGGATTGTACTTGTTTAGTCAAATCAATATTATTCTAAATATGAGCGTAAATTTTGCTTTTCTTGATTCTGGGGTAGGCGGACTTCCTTATCTTGATTATTTAAAAAAACTCTGTTCTGCTGCTACATGTGTATATGTGGCAGATACAAAGAATTTTCCGTATGGTGAAAAGTCAAAAGCTCAGATTGAAGAAAATGCCTGCTTATGCGCAGAAAAGATAATAAAAAAGTGGAATCCTAAAGTAATAGTTGTTGCCTGTAATACAATTTCTGTCACGGCTTTGGAGGAATTACGAAAAAGGTTTCCGAAAACTCCGTTTGTTGGTACTGTCCCTGCTATTAAGCCTGCTGCTCAGTTAAGTAAGACCCGAAAAATCGGGCTTTTGGCCACAAATGCAACTGTAAATCATACATATACAAAAAAGCTTATAGAGGAGTTTGCCAGTGACTGTACGATTGTTTCCCGTGGAGATCCGGATTTAATTTCATTCATAGAACACAAGTTTAATTCGGCTTCTGAGCAGGAACGCCTTGATGCCGTAATGCCAGCAGTTGATTTTTTTAAGTCTAAAGACTGCGATTGCATCGTTCTTGCCTGTACGCATTTTTTAAATATGACAGAATATTTTAAGAAAGCTGGCGGAGGGGCCGTCATTGTTGTGGACAGCTTAGATGGGGTGGTGCGCCATGCTCTTGAAGTAGAAAAAACGGTATTCTCAGAAAACTATGCTCAGGCTGAGCCTTGGAAAGAAGGTTGCGGGTCTTTTCTGTATGTAACAGGTTTTACTTCTCAGAACGATTCCTTATCCTATAAAAAAATGTGCGCGCGGCTTGGCATGAACTTTGGCGGAGTCCTGGAATAGACAGACCCCGCCTTATGAAGGATTTTAAGGTTTTAGTTTGAGCCTGTTTCTCTTGTTTTTTCTACAAAGTTTTCGATTGAGTCTGTATTTTCTATTTTGCATTCTGCACCAGAAAAAATAAGGAATTCAGAAAGACCGTATTCTTTTCCGTTGTCTGCCCAGTCGTATGTGTAACCAAGCCTTGTCCATGGATAGGCGCTGTCAAAATAAGACCAGATTATGTTCGAGTCAAACCAATTTTTGTAGTTTGAATCGAAAGCCTCGTTTCCGGTTTTTTGAAGAGTGTTTTTCATTACAGAGTTTTTGTCCGTAACGCAGGCTGGTCTGTATAAAAGTTCAGGATCAATCCATATTGAAGTTATGGTTGTAGCTTTTCCTTCTGGAAGTCCCATAAGTTGGTGCAAACGTAAAGTCCAGTCGGAAATGTTTTCTGAATTGTCTTTGATCCATTTCTGAAGCTCAAGGGTTGAAACGCACCAGACATTTCCCCATTTTAACTGTATTTCTTTTCCTTCAGGGTAGCTTGCCGGGTATTTGTGCATAAAAGAAACCAAAACTTTGTTTTCGCTCCAGATTACGTTGCTGTCTTCTCTAGAAATGTTTACAAGCGGAAAAATTTCATCTTCATCTGCAAAAACAGCATCTCGTACGGCAAGTTTGTATAATTCATCATTTGTTTTTTTTGCTGAATTCTGATTTCGGCTGCATGCCGAAAATGCAATTACTTCAATCAGGCATAAGACGATAAATGATTTTATTCTTTTCATATTTATTTTTCCTTTTTTTTAAAATTAATATATAAATTGGCAAACATTCCGGTTGATTTTACCCATATCTTTTAATTTACTTCAAGTAATGACTGGTAAAAAAATCGTAATTTCCACGCTTTATGTTTTTTGCTCTTTATGTCTGCTCAAAAGAAATTATAAGAAAATATCAGCCTTTGCTTGAGCCGCTTGGTCTGACTTACACTTCTTATATAACCTTAATGTGTTTATGGGAAAAAGATAATGTTTCTGTAAAGGAGCTTGGAAAAAGACTTTTTCTGGATTCGGGGACCCTTACACCGCTCTTGAAAAAGATGGAAGGGCAGGGGCTTGTTTTGCGTACCAGAAGTAAAAAGGATGAACGGACTGTTTTTGTTACATTGACAGAAGAAGGTAAGAATATGAAAGAGAAGTGCAGGGATATTCCTTCTAAGATGATGTGCAGTTCTGTGTTTGATAAAGAAAAATTAATATCCCTTATGAATGACCTTCATGAGATAATGAATAAATTTTAATTTTCATTGCCTTTAAAGAAGATAAAATTCAATATTCTTTAATTTTTCCTTCATTTCCTCATCTCTTGTAATCATAAAAATTGTTTCGTTTAAATCACACCCAGTGCACCAGTAGTCAGGGTAAAGACCTGTGCCTTCGCCATGCCATTTTTCGCTTTCCTTTATGGTTTCATTTGTGGCAAAGCTTGTGTGAATCACGATTTTTGAGCAGGGAAGCTGCACATCGATTACATTCCAGTATTCTGCCATTCCGTAGGTGTTTTCTCCAAGGACGAACACATTTTCTTCCCCAAGAATGTGTTTTGCGTAAAGCGTAGTAAATTCACCGGCGCTTGCGGTATTTCTGTCATTTAAAATTATCAGTTTTCCCTTGAACCGGGATGGTTTTGAAAACAGTTTTGAAGGCTGTAAAACATTTTTTGTTACGATTCGTTCGCTATTGGTTTTCGACTGCTCTAAAAAGCTCGCATATTTGTTTCTGTCCAGGAGGAGAGTTCTTGATTCATAAATATCCCGCGCAACTTTGTAGTAAGCCGGAGAGTTTATCTGTTTTCGTACAAAAAATGACTGGTTGCTCCAGTCGTCAAGATTTTCAAGAAGCCGGCCTGTGTCTGCTGGTTCGTAATTGTTCCTAAGGCAGAATAAAAATGCCGCCGCGTAAGTTGCGTTTCCTCCGTTGTTTGCCCGCATGTCCAGGATAATGTTTTTCTTTCCGTTGTATTTTTTCCCAAGTTTAATGTATTTATCAAAGATGATTTCGGCTGCTTTCCGGCTGGGAGCATTGATATCCGGAAGCATAAAATCGTTTAATTCCACATAGGCGCTGTCCTTTGTAGAAAAATCCTTGAATTTCATGTTGTTCCGCCGTTCGATTGCAGTGTCCTCTTTTACAAAAACCGGAATTTCAGAGCCGTTGAAGGAAAAGGAAGCCGTAAAAGGTTTTGTATTTTCTTCCGACATGATGCCGACTCTGTAAATGTCTTTTCCCTTTACAGGATAGCTGAAAAGGAAGGCTTCGCTTCCGGTGTAGATGTCTCCGGTTTTCACGCTGTCTTCACCGCTTTCGGTTACTGTAAAGGTGAGGGAAGAAGCTTTTTCTGCGGAAGAAGTCTTTTCTGAGGAAGAAGCGTTATCGCCGGAGAGAGCGTTTTTTCCGGAAGAAGTGTTTTTGACCTTCCCGGAATCATTCTTCCGCACATAAATATTGCTCCAGGCACAGATTTTTTTTGTTGAAAGGCTGATTGCATCCCTGAAATGGCTTAAAAAGAAATGAGAATCGTTTATGTAGGGTTTTAAGCCTTCTGAAATCGCAAAATAAAAGTCCCGGGAACTAATTTCCTCTGCACCGGCAAACTTTTCCTGAACTTTCGAACGGAATTCTTCAATATTAAAACCTTTTTCCAGCATGTCTTCGTAGCCTGCATAACCGGTATTCAATAGATAGCAGAGATGTGTCAGGTCTTTTTCAAATTCTTCGGAATTAAGGCTTGTCTTGATTTTTTCATATCGCCCGTATTCAAGTTCAAGATATTCGCAGGGCTCCCTCTTAATGATTTCCGGTTCCTTTGCAAAAAGAAGGTTTCCTGAGAGGGAAGAGATAAAAAATGCGCCGAAAAGTGAAAGCGCGGTTTTGTTTCGTAAAACTTTTTTCATTTGGTAAACTCCATTTTTTGATTGTGGAATTTTAGCATGAAAAATAAATAAATGAAAATACGCAAAACGATAAAAATAAAAGAGCTGTCGCAAAAGAATCTGTTTTTTTTCTCCCATCTTCTATAACCCGCCCGATTTCGTTATAATTCCATCATTATGGCAAAGATACAGATGAAAAATGCAATCGCTGAACTTGACGGCGATGAAATGACACGTGTTTTGTGGAAGGTTATTAAGGATGAACTCCTTTTGCCTTATGTTGATTTGAAGACTGAATACTATGACCTTGGTCTTAAAAATCGTGATGATTCAGATGATAAGATTACTTATGAAGCAGCCGCTGCAATCAAGCGTCTTGGTGTTGGCGTAAAGTGTGCAACAATTACTTCTAACGCAGCCCGCATGGAAGAATATAAACTTAAAAAACTTACTCCTTCACCAAACGGAATCCTCCGTGGTGAACTTGATGGAACAATTTTCCGCGCACCAATTTTTGTAAACAACATTAAGTGTAACGTTACAAGCTGGGAAAAACCAATCGTTCTTGGCCGCCACGGTTACGGCGATGTTTACAAGAACTGCGAAATTAAAACTCCTTGTGCCGGAACTGCAGAACTTGTTTTCACAGGTGAAGACGGAAAAGAAATCCGCAAGACTATTCAGGTAATGAAGGGACCTGGAATCATTCAGGGAATCCACAACCTTGACGCTTCAATCGAAAGTTTTGCCCGCTGCTGTTTTAACTACGGTCTTGACCAGAAAATCAGCGTATGGCTTGGAACAAAAGATACAATTTCTAAAACTTACGACGGAAACTTCAAGGCAATTTTCCAGCGTGTATTTGACGAAGAATTCAAGGCTAAGTTTGAAGCAGCCGGAATCGAATATTTCTACACATTGATTGACGATGCTGTAGCCCGGGTAATGAAGTCTAAGGGCGGATTCCTCTGGGCTTGTAAGAACTACGACGGCGACGTTATGAGCGACATGATTGCTTCTGCCTGCGGAAGCCTTGCAATGATGACATCTGTTCTTGTTTCTCCAAACGGCGAATTTGAATACGAAGCAAGTCACGGAACAGTTCAGAAGCACTATTACCGCTACCTTAAGGGCGAAAAAACTTCTACAAACCCTGTTGCAACAATTTTTGCCTGGACAGGTGCCCTTGCAAAACGCGGTGAACTTGACGGAACTCAGGACCTTGTAGACTTTGCAAAGAAGCTTGAAAAAGCAACTCTTTCAACAATCGAAGAAGGCTACATGACAGGCGATCTTGCAAGCCTTGCAACTCCACCTGCAAAGAAGATTCTCAATTCTTGGGAGTTTATCGAAGAAATAAAAAGCCGTTTATAAGGTCTGCTGGTTTTCGTAAGAAAACCAGTGAAGCAGGCGTAAGCCTGCGACGGAATTTATTGATGCGATAAAAAGCCATCTGTAAAAACTGCTAAAAGAGGTATCTTATGATTAAAAGAAATACAGGCTTTGCCAATTTAACAGCGGGATATTTGTTCCCGGAAGTAGCTCGCCGCCGCCGCGAGTATGCTGAAAAAAATCCACAGGCCAAAATCATCAGCCTTAGTATCGGGAATACAACAGAACCTTTGCCGGAATTTATTGCAAAGGCTATGGCAGATTATTCTATGGCTCTTGCTACTCCAGAAGGATATTCTGGATATGGAGACGAGCAGGGAAACTCTACTTTGCGTGCTAAAATTGCAGAAACCTGGTACAAGGGAATGGCTACTCCGGAAGAAGTTTTCATTTCTGACGGTGCAAAATGTGATATTGCCCGCATCCAGACTTTGTTTGGTTCAAAAGTAAAAATTGCGGTACAGGATCCGGCTTATCCGGTTTATGTTGACGGTTCTGTAATCGTTAGTGCTGCAGGAAAAAATACAGGAAAAGGCTATAAGGGTGTTACTTATATGCCATGTACTCCGGAAAATGACTTTTTCCCTGATCTTTCAAAAATCAAGAAGAACAGCCTGATTTATTTCTGTTCTCCAAATAACCCGACGGGTGCCTGCGCTACAAAGGAACAGCTTAAAGCCCTTGTTGATTTTGCAAACGCAAACGGCTGTATCATCATTTACGATGCTGCATACCGTGAATTTATCCGTGACCCGAAACTTCCAAAGACAATTTTTGAAATCGAAGGAAGCCGCACATGTTCTATTGAAATCAACTCTTTCAGTAAGCCTGCAGGATTCACTGGTGTTCGCCTTGGCTGGAGCATCGTTCCTATGGAACTAAAATTTGCTGACGGCACAAGCGTAAACCGCGACTGGAACCGTGTTATGACAACATTGTTCAACGGTGCTTCCAACGTCGTTCAGGCCGGCGGTATTGCCTGTCTTGAACCGGAAGGCCTTAAGGCAATGAAAGAAGTTATCGATTACTATCTTGTAAACGGTGCAAAAATCTCAGAAACTCTTCGCGGTGAAAACTTTAAGAAAGCCGGCGTTGAAGTTTACTACACTGGAAACAGTCCTTACGTATGGGCTAAGTTCCCTGGAAAAAAGAGCTGGGATGTATTTGATACAATCTTAGATAAGTGCCATATCGTAACAACTCCAGGAAGTGGTTTTGGTCCAAGCGGAGAAAGCTTTATTCGCTTCAGTTCATTTGGTCACCAGGAAGCTGTAAAAGAAGCTTGTGAACGCCTTTCTAAGCTGGAGCTCCAGTAAAACAGGGCAGGGTATGGAGTGGCAGCCCCTTTCGGGGGCTGTTGCGAAGCAATGAGCGTAGCGGAACCGCGGAACGCCCGTTAAGCCTGCAAAAAAAAAGCGGCTCTTAAATGAACCGCTTTTTTTTTGAGCTTTATGAGCTGTAGAATCTGTTCTAGAATTGTGTTTTGTATCCAAGATTGAATTCAACGCCTGTTCCTGGTCTATCATCAATAAATTCTTTGATTTTAACTTGAGCCATAAAATGGATTTCCCCATTATAGAAATTTGTCATTATATAAGGCGCAACGTTCAGCGTGTAATCGTCCATTATGTCGCCAGGTGCGTCAAGAATGTCGAAGATGTTCTTGTCTTTAAAGCTTAATACATAATTTACGCCGAACGTAAATACTTTATTCCATAAGTGCAGGTTGTCTGTAAATACGTTGAGATTCGCGCCGCATTTGTCATCAATAAAGATGAGGTTTTTGACAGTATCTTCGGGAAGGCTGAAGGCGGTAAGGTGTGCCTGAAAGCGTTTAGTCTTTAATCTTGGTTCAAATAAAAAATATGCGGAATCTTCGTTGAAATCCCATTTATTCTGCTTTTTCTTAAATTTGATTTCCGAAAAACCTGCCTGAATAAAGATGGAACTGGTTTTTGCGTTTCCAATGAGAATATTTGCGCCTGTTTTCCAATAAAGAGTGTTTACGACGATGAACGAATTGTCTGAATCGTCTGTATTTAAAGGCATTCCGATTCCGGCGGCAAGATCAAATGTAAAATAACGAAAATTCCCTGCAAAACGAAGATCCCCGTTAAAAACGTAGCTGTCCTCAAGTTCGTGATTTACATAGGCATAAATTCCGGTTGCAAGCGGAACCGAGTTGAAGTGAATTACATCTGCACCGCCTGCTCCGAACATCGGGTATATTATTGAGCCTGAAAGGCCAAGCCAGCTTTCTGTTATTTTGGAGGCAATAGGCTGAATTCCGAACTGTCTGCGCAGAAAGATGTCAGAGCCGATCGGTTCGTATGTTCCCATGAATGCACTCAGATAATTTGTCGCTGTAGAAAACTGTTTTCTTATTACGAGAGAAATTTCGTCAACTTTGAAACTGGCCGGAGCCTCTTTGAAGATCGAATTGTCTATGATGTCATCTGTCGCAAGAGAAAATTCCGTGTTAAGTATGATATTTTGTGAAAAAACAAACTGGCCGGAGAAGAAGGACTGGATTTTCAGTCCCGGATCAAATTTTTCCGTATCAACTGAATAAAAATCCATCTTGGCGCCAGCATAGCCGCTGAATGTTATTTCTGCAGACAGCGTGAATGCTGAAAAAAACAGGACTCCCAACAGTGTGATATATTTATTTCTTTTTTTCATAAATAATCTTCTCCAGGAATATTTTCTTTCTTCTTGAGTATCGTTATAATTGGCTTCACACATTAGGAAAAACAAAAATAAAAAAACGGAGATGATTTTTCTTGAATTATGAAAATTACGGTATATAATGAATGCTATGAGTGATTATCTTGATCCAAACAATGAAGAATTATTAAAAGACTTCTTTGCCGAAGCTGAACAGCAGGTAGAGACTCTTGAAAGCAATGTACTCGTTATAGAAAATGATCCGACAAATCATGATGCTGTCGATGAAATTTTCCGTGCGGCACATACTTTGAAAGGTGGTTCGGCAACAGTTGAAATGACTGAGCTTTCCGGATTCACTCACAAGGTTGAGGACGTTCTTGATGAAATCCGTTCCGACCGTCTTGAAGTGAGCGAGCCTGTTGTCGATATCTTGCTGACTTCTATCGATGTTATTAAAGCTATGATGGAAGCTCGTCAGAATGGCGAGATCTATTCAGAAGATATATCGGAAATAGAAGAAAAACTTAAGTCTTATATTCCGGAAAAGGGTGACAAGAAGAAAAAGTCTTCTCCTCCTGCAGGGACAGGACCGTCTGTTCCTAAGCCGGTAGCGGCACCTGCGCCAGCACCAGTTGCTGCAAGTCCTTTTGATTATCCTAAACTCACGGAAGAGGAATTCCTTGAAATCAAGAATTCTTGTGAAGGAAACCAGAAGGTATGGCGGGTTGCTGTAAAATTTGATGAAAATAACCCTATGAACTCTGTAGGCGGAATTCAGGTTTTTGCCGCGCTCAAGGCATTGGGAAGTGTCCTGAAAACTGTTCCGGATTTTGATGCGCTTTATGAAGATGAATTCTACGAGTGCGTATATTATTACTTGGCTTCTGATTCTGATGCGTCTACTATTGAAGATACAGCATTCCTTGGGGATGTGACAGTTTGTACTGATGCTCAGCTTATCACAGGTCCTGATGCAGATGTTGGTTCTGCGGCTCCGGCTGCTGCTACGGCATCTGCCTCAGCTGTCAGCGAGGCTCCGAAACCTATAGCTGCTGCAGAGCCTGTTGTCCAGAAATCTCCTGTAAATGTAGAATCTGAAAAAGTTGAAAAGAAAGAAGAAAAGCCTCCTGTAAATACTGGAAAAACGGCTGATAAAAAAGATCATGCAGCTGCACAGCAGAGTTCGGTTCTCCGCGTAGATTCAAAGCGGGTAGATTACCTTTTGAACTTGGTCAGCGAAATTGTCATTACAAAGGCTTCTTTCAATCAGCTGTCTACAACATTAAATAATGAACTTTTGGATTTCCAGTCGACACAGTCTGGATTCCGTGAAAAAATCCACAGGCTGTTGGATGATCTTCCTCATTATCTTGAGGAAATGAACGCTGGAAAGTCCCCTCGTGAAATCAGGGAGGAAATTTCTCTTGCTCTTGGTGATATGGGTTCAATGTATGAAAAGAACGAGGCAAACCTTAAGGCTTTGTCTGTTAAGTTCCGTTCATCTACACAGAATCTTGGTCGTATTGCCGGAGAGCTTCAGGAAGGCGTAATGAAGATCCGAATGGTTCAGATTAATCAGATTTTCAGCCGTTTCCCTCGTGTTGTTCGAGATTTGTCGCGTGATCTTAACAAAAAAATTGATCTCCAGATTGAAGGTGAAGATACAGAACTTGATAAGTCGGTAGTGGAAGACCTGCTTGATCCTATCATGCACTGTGTTCGTAATTCTGTTGATCATGGTATTGAAGCTCCTGAAGTTCGTGTTGCTGCCGGTAAGCCGGAAACCGGACATGTCCTGTTAAAGGCTTCTAACGAAGGTAATCTTATTGTCATTGAAATCAGCGATGATGGTGCAGGAATTAATGTAGAGAAGGTTAGGAATAAAGCTATTCAGAAAGGTATTATTCATCCTGATAAAGTTCTTTCTGATCAGGAAGCATATCAGCTCATTTTTGAAGCAGGTTTCTCTACAGCTGATAAGATTTCCAATGTTTCTGGGCGTGGAGTAGGTCTTGATGTTGTAAAGACTATGATCGAAAAACTGAATGGTACTGTGACTGTATTCTCTGAGGCTGGAAAGGGAACGACATTCAGTATTAAGCTTCCTCTCACAATGGCTATCATTCAGGGACTTTTGGTTCGTGTCGGCAGGGAAATTTATTCAATTCCTATTGCTTCCGTTATCGAAAGTCAGAGAATTTTGCCTAGTGAAATTAAGACAATTGATAATTACGAGGTTCTTAATCTCCGAAACGAAGTTATCAGTGTACTCCGTCTTTCAAGGCTTTTTGGGATCAGCGATACAAAGCAGGAAGAATACTGCAACATCGTTATTGTAGGTTCAAAGGACAGAAAAGTCGGCGTAATGGTTGATTCTTTGATCGGAGAAGAAGATGTTGTTATTAAACCGTTAAAGGATCAGTTCACTGCATCTCCTGGAATTGCTGGTGCATCTATTCTTGGTGACGGTTCAGTATCATTGATTATTGATGTAAGCCAGTTGCTTGAGTTAAGTCTTAAGCAGGATGCTGATGCAAATCAAATGATGAGTTTATAGGTGGTGAGGTTATATGACAATAGAATCGATTCTTATTTCTGATGACAACACAAATCTTACTACTGTTTCTGTTGCTGCTGAAACTGATCAGGATCGTAAGGCTCAGGATGTAATTGACTTTAAAATGGTGACTTTTTCGCTTTCTGGAAAAGATTATGCCATTGATATTATGTATGTTAAAGAAATCGCGAAGGCAGGGATGTTCACTTATGTTCCTAATACGCTGCCTTTTGTAGTTGGTGTATACAATCTTCGTGGCGAAATCATTCCTATTTTGGATATGAGGGTGTTCTTTAATATTGATGTGCCGGAACAGAAGCCGGATGCATTGCGCAATCTTCTTATTCTTACCGTGGAAGAGCAAACTTTTGGTATTATTGTAGATAAGATTGATAAGGTTGTTGGTGTTCAGAAGGCATCTATTCAGCCGCCGCATCCGCTTTTTGTTGATATCAATATAAAGTATATTTCCGGTGTCGTAGAAAGCAATAAGCGTCTTTATATCCTTCTTGATATCTCAAGAATCTTCTCCCGCACAAAGGATGAAGAAGAGTATAAGATGGAAGTACGTCAGGCTAATATTACAAGACAGGTAGAAGCTTCTTATAATGAAGCCAGAATAAAAAAGAGCGATGCTGCGAACACTACAAAGAAGGCTGATTCTCCGGCCGTTGCTGAAACTTCTGCTACAAAGCTTGCGCCTGCACAGGATGATAAGGATTATAAATTTGTAATTGAAGGTCTTAAAAATTATGGAAAGTTCTCTGTTTCAGAATTGAATGAAGGTTGGGTAAAACATCGTTTTGAAGAATGGAAAGGGGAACGCTCAGGAACTTCGGTTCAGATTCAGAATGAGAATGACGCAAAGGAATTTCTTAAGTCGTTCTGGTCTGAAAACAGCGAAAAAGTCTGGTCAAAAGAATATGCGGATGAAATATATAAACTGCTTCCTGATAACAGCGCAAAGCAGATTACTGTATGGAATCCTGGATGTTCAAATGGTACGGAATCGTATTGTCTGGCTTGTGTTCTTGCTAAACGCTATCCAGAAGCAAAGATCCGTGTTTATGCGCAGGATACAGATCTTTTGAGTGTTTCCAACGCTCCGATGATGACTGTACCTGCTGCAGAAGCTTCTGGCTGGATATCTTCATATATGACGAAGACTGCTTCGGGAGAAAATACATTTAATCAGCAGATAAAAGACAGTATCATGTTTGAATATCATGACTGTCAGCATACTAATGCGCTTCCAATGATTGACTTGATTTTTGCCCGGGATCTGTTATCCTTATTAGATAAGGATTCTCAGAAAAGTGTTCTTTCTGATTTTGAAGAAAAATTAAAAGGGAATGGAACTATAATTCTTGGTGAAAATGAATCTATTTCTCATCTTAAAGATTTTATGGAACACAGCGAAGGTGCATTGACTGCATATTCAAAACAATAAGATTGGAGGTTTTTATAAATGAGAGTTGAATATATTAATCCTTTTGTTGAAACATCGTTCAGAGTGCTAAAGGAAGTTTTGGGCGATGCCGATGTAAAACGTGGAAACTTGTATCTTAAGTCCACAGCAATGCCTGTAATGGGTGTAGCAGCTTTGGTTGGTCTTGCAGGTGATGTAGAAGGTCGTGTTCTTTTTGATATGACTCTCGAAACTGCAATTAACATTGCATCTAAAATGAATGGTGAAAAACTTACGCAGTTTGACGAACTTGCAAAGGCAACTATTAGCGAGCTTGCAAACTTGATTACAGCCCAGGCTGTAACAAAGCTTCATGAGCTCAATTTCAAGTTTGACCTTACGCCTCCTGCATTATTTGCAGGTCAGCAGATGGAGATTGCTGCTCTTGGTGGTGGATCTGAAAATGTAGAGGCGCTTATTGTTCCTCTTATTACAGAATGTGGTAAAATTGAAGTAAACGTTGCTATCCGCGAACGTGCATAATTTTGGGAGATAGATATTATGAAAACAGTAAATGATTTTCCTTCAATCAATGAGCGTCCACCTGAAGGACAGAAAGGTGATGGAACTTCTTTCCGCATTATGATTGTCGATGACTCGATGTTCGTTGCTAAACAGCTTGGACAGATCCTGACTAGTGAAGGCTACGAGGTTGTAGCAACAGCTGCAGATGGAAAAGAGGGCGTTGATAAATACAAGGAACTTGCTCCAAATATCGATCTTGTAACAATGGATAACACCATGCCTAAGATGGATGGAATTACAGCCCTTGAACAGATTATGACATTTGATAAGTCTGCTCGTGTTGTAATGGTTAGTGCCCTTGGTAAAGAAGAGCTTGTAAAGAAATCTCTGCTGCTTGGTGCAAAGAATTACATTATCAAGCCTTTGGACAGAAAAAAGGTTCTTGAGCGTATTGCTGCCTGCTTAAAATAGAAAATTGTACTTGCAGACTTGGCTGTCTGCATACAAGGTAATATTTTATAAAATCACAGTATCCCCTCATGTTGTGGGGTTGTTGATTGATGGGCAGATCTGATATAGTAGGAATATGAATAAATTTCGTATTCCTAGCTATATCGCTCTATTTTCCTCTCTTTGTTTTTCTCTATTGTCTTTTGCTGTCACTGCAGATGTTTCACTTTTTGCATTTCCTCTTGCAGTTGTTTTTTCTCTAATAACGTCGTACTTTCTTTTTTTTAGGATTCTTGGAAAGAAAGATTTTTCTGTATTAAAAATTTGCATAAAGCTTCTTCAATATATACCATATGTACTTCTCGTAGCGTTTATTTTGCGTAGAGCAGGTAAAAATGCAACTTCTTATATGTATGATGTCTTTACTGTGATACTATGGTGTTTTGTTTTTATTTCTTCAAATATTGTTCTTTTTTATTTAAATGAAAAACGTGTGTATTCGATCTTTCCAGAATGGAAGAAAAATGCAGAAAAAAAAGGCAGAGCTTTTTTAGTAAAACCGGAACTTTCAATTCGTTCTGTGTGTAAAGAAGCTTTTGATTGGATTGATGCCCTTTTCCAGGCTGTTTTTATGGTTCTTTTGATTCAGATTTTTATACTTCAGCTTTATGTAATTCCTTCAGAATCAATGGTTCCGTCATTTTTGATTGGAGATAGGGTTGTTGTTACTAAAACTGCAAGTGGACCGAAATTTCCTTTGAGCGATGTCGGAGTTCCATGTATGAAAAAATACAGGCGTGGAGATGTCGTTGTTTTTAGAAATCCTCATTATTCGATGGATAGGAAATCGGAGGTTAGATCCGTTGTCTCTCAGATAATTTATATGCTTACTTTTACAAAACTTAATCTTAATGTGGATGAACATGGGGAACCAAAAGCTGATCCTCTTGTAAAAAGAGTTTGTGGAGTGCCAGGAGAACAGCTTGTCATGCAAGATGGAACTTTGTATGCACGGACTATATCTGGGGATGAATTTAAACCGGTTCCAGCTGATGCGAAATTTGCCTGCTGGAATCTTGCTCCGTACGCAGGGAAGCTTCCTGTAAAATTCTTCCCTATGTCCCAGGAATATTATGAAAATATGCTGGATTTTGAAGGAAGGCGCAGGGCATTGAATTTGAACAATGCGGCTGAAGAATGCAGGACTATTGCAAAATCAATGAAAGTTCTGCTTGCAGGATTAGCAGAAAAAGAAACTTTTTCTGCACCGGAAAACCTTAATGCTTCTTATTTGTTCAGTAATTGCTTTCAGAATGTAAGTTTTCTTATTGATTCAGGAGACAAGGACGGCTGGTTTGAGAAATTTATGTGCAGTTGGCTCGATTCTGATGTTATGCATGGCGTCCTTTCATCGGCAGCTTCTAAAAAGGTTTCTGAATCCGGTAACTATTCCTACGAAGAGTTTTTTGACGGTGATTTATACGCAGAGGCCAATTTTAAATTGAATGTGATGGCTAAACTTGCTTTTGGCAGGCTCTATCTTTTTGTGGCTGAATCGTTGAAACGCGGAAAAAATTTAGAAATAAAAGATCCGCGTTTTTCTGAACTTAGTAAAAAAGCATCTGAAATTTGCTGGTATTTGTCAATTTTGGATCAGCGGAATATGCCTGTGTTTCCTCGAAATACGCCCGACGGGCTTCCTTCGTATATACCGGAAAACTGTTATTTTATGATGGGCGACAATCGGTTTAATTCGTTGGATATGCGGCATTCCTATGATTCAAAGCTAATTCCTCTTACGGCAAAAGATTCTTATTCGGTTCAGTATCTTTCGGATATAGCACCTCAGTATGTACACCGGAACAGGATTTTAGGTTCTGCAATGTATCGTTTCTGGCCTTTGAACAGAACAGGCGCAGTTCGTACAAAATAACTTTCTTTCAGAATTCTATTTTTTGTGGGACTGAATGAAATTAAGCAGCTTGTAGAATTTTTTTTACGATTTCTTGATACGATGCGGTTAAGAAGTTTGGAATAAAGAGGATTTATTTCGTTGTGGTGCGGTTTAAAACTTTACAATGCGTTTGTCACGACTGAAGGACAGTTTCCCTTTACTTGTATCAAAAAAAACTTTATATTTATATTACTATGCTAATTGATAAAGTTTTAACTGCACTGTTTGGATCCCAGAATGAAAGGGATGTAAAAAAACTCCGCCCTCTTGTAGCTGCTGTAAATGCAAAAGAAGAGTGGGCAAAATCTCTTTCTGCGGAAGATTTTCCAAAGCAGACTGCCATTTTTAAAGAAAGACTTGCTAATGGTGAAACATTGGATGATATATTGCCAGAGGCCTTTGCTCTTGCAAGGGAAGCGGCTTTCCGTATTTTAGGAGAACGTGCTTATGATGTTCAGATCATGGGTTCTCTTGTATTGCATTCTGGACGTATTACTGAAATGAAAACCGGTGAAGGTAAGACATTGATGTGTGTACCTGCCGTTTATCTTAATTCATTGAGCGGAAAGGGCGTTCATGTAGTAACTGTTAATGATTATCTTGCTGAACGTGATGCAAATTGGATGCGTCCTGTATACGCTTATATGGGACAGACTGTCGGCTCGATTCTGTCTGATATGGATAATGATTCCCGTAAAGCTGCTTACAACTGTGATATAACTTACGGTACGAATAATGAATTTGGATTTGACTACCTGCGCGATAACATGCAGATTGATCTTAACCGCAAGGTTCAGCGCGGCTTTAATTTCTGTGTAGTTGATGAAATAGACTCAATCCTTATTGAT
>JAFOSK010000012.1 GCA_017392945.1 Treponema sp. | reverse complement strand
GTGTGACTTATCAAAATCAGGCTGAGAATAAACAGAATTAACAAGGTCACAAAGTGGTTCGCAGTAAAGCTGTTCAAAGGTGTCTTCACGATATGCAGACCAGTCATCCATAACTGCAAAAATATTGTCAGCGCCTTTTTTCTGTTCTCCTGGTTCTGTAAACTTTATGTTACGGCAGCCCTGGAAACAGTCTTCAATAATATGCTGCAATACACAGATAACCTGAATAGGATTGTCTGGCGAAAGCATATTAAAGCCATCTTTAAAATGGAACAAAGGCTGGAAGTATGGATATAAATCAGGATGTTCATCAAGACGGTCAAAGCCCGCATCCGGGACAACTGGTGCTCCACAGGTAGCTTACCGTGAATCTATCGGTGCTAAAGCAGACTTCAACTACACACATAAGAAACAGACTGGTGGTTCTGGTCAGTACGGTCGTGTAGCTGGTTTCATGGAACCAATCGACGACAAAGACTACGAATTTGTAGACGCAATCAAGGGTGGTGCTATTCCTAACGAATATATCCCATCTTGTGATAAGGGATTCCAGAAGGCTATGAAGGAAGGTTCTTTGATTGGAGCTCCTATCGTAGGTGTACGCATTACAATCAATGATGGTCAGTATCACCCTGTAGACTCTAACGATAACGCATTCCAGACAGCTGCTATTGGTGCTTTCCGCGAAGGTTATATGAAGGCAAAACCAGCTATCCTTGAACCAATCATGAAGGTTCAGATTGCTGCTCCAAATGAATTCCAGGGAAATATCTTTGGTCTTATCAACCAGCGCCGTGGTGTAATTGGTGAAACAACTGATGAAAACAACCAGACAGTTGTAAACGCAGAAGTTCCACTTTCTGAAATGTTCGGATTCTCTACTATCCTCCGTTCTTCAACTCAGGGTAAAGGCGAATTCACAATGGAATTCTTGAAGTACGGTAAAGTTCCAAACGCAGTAGCTGAAGAACTTATCAAGAAGTACCAGGAAGCAAGAAAAGCTGGTAACAAATAAGAGAAAACCGGTAGAGGTTTCGTTTTGATAGCAAGCCGTTAAAAAAATGCGAAAGCAATTTTTAGGCTTACTTTCTTAAGAAACCCGGTAGAGGTTTCGTCTAGATAGCAAGCCGTTAAAAAAATTGCGCGAGCATTTTTTAGGCTTACTTACTTGAGAAACCAGGTAGAGGTTTCGTTTTGATAGGGGACTGTTATGAAAAACGTGAACAGCGTTTTTTGGGGTGTCCTATTATAAGCTGGACTTTTATTTAAAGTGGACTTATTATATATAAGTCCACTTTTTGTTTTTAACTTCAGGAGGTATGTCTATGGTAAAACAAGATTTGATTGATTCGTGCCCTGTAAGGTTTTTTGATACTGCAGCCAGCGGAGGATTAAAATCTGGTCAGATGGGCTTGGTAACTTCTAAAAAAGGTCTTGGAAAAACTTCTGTTTTGGTGCAGTTTGGAATAGATGCTCTCCTGCATGACAGACATCTGGTTCATGTTTCATTTGATCAGCATTCTTCAAATGTAATTGCATGGTATGATAACGTTCTTGCGGAAATCTGCAAAAAAAAGAACATATCTGATTATGATGAACTTGCTGATTCTATTATAAGGGATAGAACAATTCTCAATTTTAATCAGGAAGCATTTACCCTTCCAAAAGTAATACGCACAATGGGCGCATTAAAGGAAGGCGGAATAAAGGTTTCTGCTGTTATTATTGATGGACTTGATTTGTGTAAGGTTCCTGTTGAAGATATTGCAGAAGTTTCTGAATTTGTTGCAAAAGAAGGACTTTCTGTATGGTTCAGCGATACAAATGAAGGAGCTTCGCTTAAGGATACTGTTTCTGCTGATCTGGAAAAATACTTCTCTCAGGTAGCGCATATTGCTCCAAAGAACGATGGCGTATATCTTCAGGTATTTAAAGCTGACGGAAAGGTTGCAGAAGGTATTGAAGTGAAGCTTGACGCTAAGACAATGTTGATGACTAAAAAATAACATTTTTTGAATGTTGAGTTTATGTATATTTGCTGGAATTGCAGAAATAATTCCGCAGCGAGTCCCAGCAAAACGTAAACTACAAGTTACTTCGTAACTTGCGGCGAAAAGTAAGGTATCTCCCTTCTTAGGTGCCCCCTTACTTTCCGCCTGCGTGCATTATTTCTGCAAATTTATCTGAAAATCAAAACTCAATATTCAAAAAAAATCTCAGGCTATTCTGATTTCCATGGCATCCAGAATTCCTTGAAACCTCTTACTGGATTTGCTTCAAGATCATCTTTTAGTATTTCTTCCCACGGTATTTTATATGATGATGCGCGGGTGCCGTTTTTCTGGAGTTCATCTATATAATCATATTTTTTTAAGAGAAGGCGGAGTGCATTTGCTCTTGAAAGAGTAAGACCTGCAACGCCCGGTGCAACTCCCAGCATTATTATAGAAACCAAACACTGAAATAAATCGTAGATGCTTATTATTATTGAAACCGGCAGATTGTCCAGGAAAATAATTGCGCATTTTTTAATGCTCACAAAATATGATTTGTGCTGTTCTGCCCTGAGCGCCGGGTACCAAGAAAGAATCATTATTGCAGAAAGCGAAACCCAGCAGTAAACCGCACCGGCTGTAAGGCCTGCAAGTGTAACAGTTTGATTTTCTCCGTCCGGGAAGAAAAAGAACTTTATGCTGAGCGCAAGGATTATCATAATTACAAATATTGAACTTCCGAATTTAATTCCATCGGCAATGCATGAAGGTAAAATCTTAAAGAATTCACGTATTTCGTATGTTTCGTAGTCGGCAATCTTTTTTGAAATTTCTGCCCACGCAAGTGCAACTGTAGAAATAACGGCTGTCAGAATAAAAGCCAATTCAATCCACACAAAAAGATACCACTGTGCATCTCTGAAAACTGTCACTCCCGGAATGCAGAGCGCAGTAAAAATAATCACTGCAAAATCAAGAATCAGGTTAGGAACAAAAAAGAACATTACGTTGTCCCATCCGTCATAAAAATTCTTTCTAAAAAATAAATTAAGCATAAAAAAATGATACTGCAAAATGGAAATTAATTAAAGGAAGATAGATGGAAAAAAAGAAATAACAGAAAAAATTCGAAAAGGCTTAAAGTATGATGTTGTAGCAAAAAATATGATGGACATGGAGAATAAAGATTTTTTTGGAATAGCTGCTACATACTCTGGAAATAATCATGATTTTGTTGAAATTTTCAAGACCTTATATTCTTTTAAGCCGGAAGTAGTTGGAATGAAACCTGTACGGCTTTGTGAAGATAATGAAAATTCAATTAACATGAATAATATAGAAGAAATAAAAGATTCTTATGACAGATTTGCAAAGTGGATTTACAAACAGCTTATAGGCGGAAACAAAGATTATTTTAATGCATTTATGAAAAGCGAAGATTTCTTTACAAGATTCTTAAAAGTTACAATTCGTCCATTCAGGCTTTATTACAGATGTTCGGCAGGAATCAGTTCGTTTGCCGTAGATGGTAAGGAAAATATAATAATTTGTCCTGCATTTATTGGTAAAAAAAACGGCATTATCGGAACTCTTGATAAAGGTTTTGAAAAGGAAAAACTTGAAAAATTAGAAAATCTATATGCAGATAAAATTACTTATTGTAAAAAATGCTGGGCAAGATACACATGTGCCGGAGAATGTTTTGCCGTAGGCTATGAAAATTCCGGTAAATTTGAAAAACCGACAAAGGTAATGTGCGAATTAAAAAAATATTTAATACAGCTTTCCGTATGGTTCTGGACATGTCTGCGATTTGAACATCCAGAAGTATATAAAAGTTGTGTTGAAAAATATTAAAGAAGATTTCATAATAAAAAGGAGAAAGAAAATGAAATTTAATTTAAGTGATTTTTTACAGCTTGATACAAAAGAATTGCTGGCTGTAAATGGGGGATTTAACTGTAATGGGTCTTCCAATACAACAGTTTATCCAAATACGTATTATTCAAGTACTC
>JAFOSK010000139.1 GCA_017392945.1 Treponema sp. | reverse complement strand
GGGTTAGCCGTATGATTATGGCCGGCCTTGAGTTTACAGGAAAAGCTCCTTTCCATGATATTTACATTCACGGACTCGTCCGCGACAAGCAGGGTCGCAAGATGTCTAAGTCTCTTGGAAACGGAATGGACCCTCTTGAAATCATTGATTTGTATGGTTCAGACGCCCTTAAGTTTACTGTGAGCTGTATGTGTGCCCAGGGACAGGATATTCTTATCGACAAGGACAGCTTTAAGCTTGGTAGCCGTTTCTGTAATAAAGTATGGAACGCAAGCCGCTACATTCTCGGAAATCTTGAAGGACGCACTTTAATTCCTGTAACTGATGCAGATCTTACAGAACTTGATAAATGGATTTACGCGCGCCTTAACACAGCTGTTAAAGCAAACCGCGAAGCTCTTGAAAGCTACCGCTACAACGACGCTGCTAGTAGCCTCATGGAATTCTTCTGGAATGAATTCTGTGACTGGTACGTAGAAGCAACAAAACTCAGCTTCTGGCACGGCGACGAACATGAAAAGGACCGTGCAGTTTCTGTACTCCTTAATGTACTTGAAGAATCACTCAGACTTCTTCATCCGTTTATTCCGTTTGTTACAGAAGAAATTTATTCAAAATTGCCGCTTGCTGAAATCGTTGCAAACCGCAAATCCACCGGCGCACAGAAGATTCTCTGCAATTCTGAATACAACGCAATGCTTATCAACGCACCGTTCCCAGAAGTTGCTGCTGAACGGGACAACGCAGATGTTCAGGCTCGCTTTGATGCACTCAAAGATCTTATCGGTCAGGTTCGTGCACTTCGCGCTGAATGCGGAATTGATCCTGCAAACAAGATCAACATTGCAATCCTTATTTCTAAGGGCAGCGAAGCAGAAGTTTGCCGCGAAAAAGTTGATATGATTAAGCTTTTGGCCGGTGTTGCAAACGTAGAATTTGTTGACGCAAAACCTGCAAGCTCGGTTGGTACGGTTGGCAAAGGCTTTGAAGCGTTCATCCTGGTGGACGGCTCTATCAATAAAGATGCTCTCATCGCACGCTTTAAGAAAGAAATCGAAACGGAAACAGGCTGGGTAAAGAAGAGTGAAGCTAAGCTCAGCGGAAGCTTTGCTCAGCACGCACCTGCAGATGTTGTTCAGGCTGAACGGGATAAGATGGAAGAATCAAAGCGCAAAATTGAAAAGCTTCAGTCTTATGTAAATTCGCTTTAAATTAAAAAGCATGTTATTATTTATAAGGTAATATTCAAACTTTGTTGTAAGGTCAGAGGGATATTCTTTCTACAAGGAGCATAGATCATGGGGAAATATGAGATGCGTACAGAAAAGCCGGAAAAAATGGATTCTGCACATATGCTTCAACTTAAGAATATCTTTCTGGCACCTTATATGCAGCTTGCAACTGAACTAATTGGTAAAGCTCGTCATGCAGGCGGTAATATGTTTCGCCATCAGATGGATACATTGGCGATTCTTATCGATTATGGTTACATTGATTCTGTAATGCTTAAGGCAAGCGTCTGTCATGATGTAATAGAAGATATTCCGGGCTTTGATCAGGAAAGAATCGTTTCAATTGATTCAGATGGCGAGGCTGTTCGTGAACTTGTTCTGGAGGTGTCAAAACATGAAGGCGAGCATAAGGCGGATTTTCTTCAAAGAATACTTACCGCCGGTTCGCCAAAGGCTAAAGTGCTGAAATGTGCCGACAGAATCAGTAATATGATCAGTCTTGGATATGTTACTGACTGCAAATTTATTGAACGCTATTGTGATGAAACTGAATATTACATTTTGCCTATAGCTCTTGAAGTCGATTATAATATGTATCAGGAGCTTATAAATCTTATCATAACGCGCAGAAAATATCTTGAGGATTCGGGATATATTGATTCAAAAAAAAATGGTGTATAAAGGAGTAGAGTTATGAAAGTAAATTTTGGTGTTCAGACATTTATGTATCCAATGCCTGTTCTTATTATTGCATCTTATGGTTCTGACGGAACTCCTGATGCAATGAATGCCGCTTGGGGTGGAATTCACGATACGAATCAAATTGGTATATGTCTTAGTCCTGAACATAAAACTGTAAAAAATATCCTTGACCGTAAAGCCTTTACTGTTAGCATGGCAAATGCAGATCACGTTGCTGCATGTGATTATGTTGGAATTGTTTCGGCGAATAAAGAGCCTGAAAAACTTAAGAAGGCTGGATTTACGGTTTCAAAAAGCGCCAATATTGATGCTCCTGTGATAAATGAACTGCCGATGGCATTGGAATGCAAGCTTGTAAGCTATGATGAAGATTCCGGTTATATGGTTGCAGATATTGTAAACATCCTTGCAGAGGAAGATATTCTTACTGACGGAAAAATTGATCCTCAGAAACTTAAGCCTGTTACTTATGATCCTGTTAATCATAAATATATTCAGCTTGGACAGGTAGTTGGAACTGCATTCCAGGACGGCAAGGCTCTTAAATAATTTGCTCTTTCTAAAGGATTGTAATTCATCATGTAAAAATGTTAAACTTTTACTATGAGTTATGGTTTTTATAGAGTGGCATGTGTTTCTCCTGAACTAAGAGTTTGCGATTGCCCGTTCAATGCTGAAAAGATAATTGATTCGATACGTCAGGCTGCTGCAGAAGGTGCTTCTGTCATTGTTTTCCCTGAACTATGTATAACAGGTTATACGTGTGGAGATCTTTTTCTTCAAACGGGATTGCAGAAATCTGCAATAGCAGCTCTTGAAGGCATCGCAAAAAAAACTTCTTCATATTCATCATTGATTCTAGTAGGACTGCCGCTTGCTGTTGATAACGCTCTATATAATTGTGCGGCGGTAATTAAGGATGGTAAGGTTCTTGCCGTAATTCCGAAATCCTTTATTCCGAATTACGGTGAATTCTACGAAAGACGCTATTTTGCGCCTGCTTCCGAATGCAGCAAAAAAGAAATATTTCTTTCCGAAAAAAATCCGTGCGTGCCTTTTGGTACGGACATACTTATAGAAGACAGCAATAATTCCGGATTTGTTTTAGGTGTTGAGCTTTGCGAGGATCTATGGGTTCCGTTACCTCCTTCTACAGGAGCAGCTCTTGCTGGTGCTACTTTAATTGCAAACCTAAGTGGTTCCAATGAAATTATCGGCAAGGCGGATTACCGTCGTTCTCTTGTAAAAATGCACTCAGCAAATACTGTTTCTGTCTATATGTATGCGAATGCCGGCCACGATGAATCTACGCAGGATGTCGTTTACAGCGGGCATAGTATTATTGCGGAAAACGGAAGCATTCTTTCGCAGTCAGAGCTTTTTTTTAACGGAATAATTTATGCGGACGTTGATGTGGAACGCATCCTTCAGGAACGAAGGCGTATGGTTACATATTCACAATGCAGTGCTGAAAATGTTGGCATTTATAGAAAAATACCAGTAGATATAAAGGAGAAAACTCTCAGACCGGATTCCCTTCGCCGATATATTGATCCGCATCCCTTTGTTCCTTCTTCAAAATCAGAGCGTTCTGAACGTTGTTCGGCCGTAGTTCAGCTGCAGGCAGAAGGTCTTGCAAAACGATTGCGCCACATTCATTGTCAATCTGCTGTTATCGGTCTTTCGGGAGGGCTTGATTCAACGCTTGCGCTGCTGGTTACTTGCCGGGCTTTTGATCTTTGCGGTATCCCGCGCTCCTGTATCACGGCAGTTACAATGCCTTGTTTTGGAACGACGGATAGGACGTACAACAATGCCTGTATGCTTGCAAAAACTTCTGGTGTTAGCTTAAGAGAAATACACATTGCAGAAAGCGTCCGCCGTCATTTTGCTGATATCGGGCAGGATGAAAGCGTTCATGATGTAACTTACGAAAATTGTCAGGCGCGCGAACGAACTCAAGTTCTTATGGATCTTGCAAATAAAACAAATGGAATCGTGATTGGAACAGGCGATTTAAGTGAACTTGCTCTGGGCTGGTGTACTTATAACGGTGATCAGATGAGCATGTACGGCGTAAATTCTTCTGTACCAAAGACTCTTGTGCGTCATCTTGTTGCCTGGTTTGCAGATGAAGCTGATTCTTCTCTTGCTGATGTTCTCCGCGATATTTTGGACACTCCTGTAAGCCCGGAACTTTTGCCTCCTGAAAACGGTAAGATTGTGCAAAAAACAGAGGATCTTGTAGGTCCCTATGAATTACATGATTTTTTCCTTTATTATCTTTTAAGGTTCGGGTTTAACCCGGAAAAAATCCTGTTTTTGGCCGATGCCGCAGATCTTCCATTTGATCATAATTTTAAGTTGAAATGGCTTCGTACATTCTACCGCCGTTTCTTTATGCAGCAGTTCAAGCGTAGCTGTATGCCTGACGGTGCAAAAGTGGGAACCGTAAATCTTTCTCCTCGTGGTGATTGGCGTATGCCTAGTGATGCCAGTGCAACCGTATGGCTTGAAGAAATTGACAGATTAAAATAAAGGAATCTAATATCGTATGCTCAGTTACTTGCACAGCTTTCATGCCGGGAATCATGCAGATATTCTAAAGCATGTTACGCTTTTATATACACTTTTATATTTTAATAAAAAAGATAAGCCTTATACTGTCTTTGATACGCATTCAGGGCGCGGTCTGTATGATCTTCAAAGCGAGTCAGCATTAAAAACTGGAGAAGCACAGAATGGAATCTGCCGGCTTTTGCAGGATTTTGAAAGTCAGAAAAGACGCCTGGATGGACTTGTTCCATATATTGATTTTGTAAAGGACTCATTAAAAAAAGGTTTTTATCCCGGAAGTCCGGCAATAGAAAAATCTTTCATAAATGAAAAAGGAATTTTATTCTTGACAGAACTTCATAAGACGGAATATGAAATGCTTCTTTCTTCTATGAAATCCTTGGTTTGCAGAAAAGTTACCGTTCATGTTGAAAATAAGGATGGATTCTCTTTTCTCTCGGGTAACACCCCGCCGGCGATTAAGCGCGGCCTTGTTTTATGTGATCCAAGTTATGAAGAAGAGGGGGATTATTTCCGTGCGGCAGAGGTTCTTTCTTCAGTTCATAAAAAGTGGAGCGGAGCGACCATTCTTCTGTGGTATCCGCTGCTTGCAAACCGTGCGGAGCAAATCGAAAACATGAAACGGTCTGTTCTTGCCACAGTAAAGAATCGTGATTCTCATACAGAAGTTTTGGATGCTGCGCTTTTGGTTGACAGCCCGGAAAGTCATGTAGAAACCAGTCTTTCTGAATCTATCGGAAATTCCCGTCCGAGGCTTTATGGAAGCGGCATGTTTGCTGTAAATCCATGCTGGGGTTTAGATGAACATTTAAAATCTGTACTTCCATATCTTTCTGAACTGTTGGGACGGGAAGGTAACGGTGGTTTTTCTGTGTCTATGCTGTAAATGAATAGTGTACTTAATAATAGAATCTTGCACCTATATTTACAGGTAATTTTACAGCATAATCCAGTTTGTCCGAAAGCCGAGTTTCCGGCTGGATTCCAATTTGCACGAATGGCTCTAGAAATCCATCGTAAAGAATCCAGCTGAATCCAAATACTGCACGAGGGGCGAAGTATATTGCGAAGAAATCGCTTCCCAATGATGTTCCAGCAACGGTTCCCGGCCCGGCAAAGAAAGTACAGTTGCTGCTTATGAGCGGTCGTAGTATCCAATAATCGGCTGTAAAATAAAATTCAAAGGAATTCTGTAGTTTGTCAAAATCAGTGCAGAACGCAAAGACTATAGGATAATTGTCATTTTTTATTGTGCATGCAATTCCTGTTGGAAAAAATTTTTCGTTTCTGACGGTTGAAAAGCCGAATGAGGAATCTGTCTGGGCTCCGATGCCCATGGAAAAAATCGAGAATGGAAAAAATACAAAAACTACAGTGGCAAAAATGCGTTTGCAAAAACTCATGACATGATTATATCGAAAAAGTTTTTTAATGTTAATTCATGCAGTGATGTCAGTCCGTCCAGGTAAATCATTTTTGGGAATGTTTATAATGGAATAGAGTGATGTAAGGAAAAATTTCTTTCATAGCGTTTTATCGAATCTTATCGAAATGCTCATTCTTTGTTGAACCTATTTAATAAAAATTGATAATCTTCTATAATGATTAAAAATATAGAAAATCGAATAGGAATCTAATTATGTCATTGTACGAAGATTTGAAATGGCGCGGTCTTATAAAAGACGTTGCCGGTGAAGAAACTGAGCTTGCAAAAATTTTGGACGGAAAGCCGTTCAGCTTTTATTGGGGAACTGACCCTACGGCAGACAGCCTTCATATTGGGCATTATTCATCTCTTTGTATGGCAAAGCGTCTTGCACAGGCTGGTCATCATCCTGTTTTACTATGTGGTGGTGCTACAGGCCGCATTGGTGATCCCCGCCCGACGGCTGAACGCGAAATTATTTCTGAAGAAACAGTGAATAAGAATATAAAAGGGCTTCAAGCTCAGGTTTCTAAAATTGTTCCGCAGGCAGAGGTTGTTGATAATTATGATTGGCTCAAAGGGTACTCATTCTTAAATTTTCTTCGTGATGTTGGTAAATATATCAATGTAAACTATATGCTCGCAAAGGATATTATACAGCGCCGTCTTGAAACAGGAATCACTTATGCGGAATTTTCATACATGCTCATGCAGGGTTATGATTTCGTTCATCTCTTTCAGGAAAAGAACTGTATCATGGAAGTTGCAGGAAGCGATCAGTGGGGAAATATTACTACAGGTGTTGATCTTATCC
>JAFOSK010000001.1 GCA_017392945.1 Treponema sp. | reverse complement strand
TTTCATCAGTCGCTGGATTACAACGTACCTGATGAAATGTATAAATGCTTCCAGTACAATGAACTGGAAAGGAAAAAGGCTGCATAATTTTTTACACCTTAAACCTGTAAAAAAATTGTGTTGACTAAATAGCGCATTTTAGTTCTCTTTTTTTATAATTTTTGTGAGTGTTTAAAAATGTCTTTAAAAAAAATAAGGGTTGTCTAAATACAGAAATTGAAGTTTCTTTTTTTTAGACAACCCTTTATAAATTAAAATATCAGATATCAGTATTTAGAATCAGCAAATCCAATCCATCCGTCTTTTTCTACGAGGGCTTTTTCGAAGTCATCAAGCTTGAAAGGGTAGCTTTTTGAAAGGCTTCCTGCAATAAGCTTAACTTTTGCTGTTCCTTCTTCGTCGTTGAATACAACTTTGCATTCTGTGTCTTTATCTGCAAATGTGCGGAACATATCTTCAATGGATTTTTTATCCATTTCGATTGCCATCATTCCGCAGTTGTACATATTCTGTCGGAATATGCGGGCAAAGTTTGTTGCAACAACAACGTAAATTCCGTTTACTTCAAGAGCCCAAGGAGCATGTTCGCGACTTGAACCACAACCAAAGTTTTCGCGGGTGATGATTACTTTTTTACCTGCAACGTCGGTTTTTGGGTTAAAGCCGTCAAGCTTAAGATCTTCCAAAAGGTAAGGCTTTAATGCCTGTTTTGAAATTTCTGTAAGATATTTAGCAGGGATGATTTCATCCGTGTTAATGTCAGAACGGTCAAGAAATAATACGTTTCCGCCAAATTGTTTCATTTTTTTCCTCCAGTTATTTGTACAAAGGCGAGTTGGTGATTGTTCCTGCAATAGCTGTGGCTGCTGCAGTTGCAGGACTCATAAGATGAACCATGCCGCCTTTTCCCATGCGTCCATTGAAGTTTCTGTTTGTTGTAGAAGCACATACTTCACCGTTAGCAAGAACACCGTTGCTCATACCCAGACAAGCACCGCAAGTCGGGTTTGTTACACAGAAACCTGCTTCAAGGAATATACTGATAAGTCCTTCTTCTACAGCCATTTTATAGATTTTTGGTGTAGCAGGACTTACGATTCCGCGTACGCCTTCTGCGAGCTTGTGTCCTTTTAGAACCTGAGCTGCAATGCGAAGGTCGCTGATTCGTCCGTTTGTACAGCTTCCGATATAAACTTGATTTACTTTTGTTCCGGCCATCTCAGTGATTTTCTTTACCTGATCCGGCTTGTATCCGAATGTACAAACAGGTTCAAGATCAGAAAGGTCATAAGTGTATACTTTTTCGTATGAAGCATCGTCATCAGAGCGCCACTGCTTATAGTCTTCGATGGCAGCTTCTTTTGTTTTGTATTCATCTTTAATGAATTCCCAAAGGTAATCAACGGTTTTTGCATCAGGGTAACAGATACCGCTTGTTCCGCCGGCTTCGATTGCCATGTTACAGAGTGTCATACGGCTTTCCATGTCAAAATCGTCGATTACAGGACCTGTAAATTCAACTACGCAGTTTGTTGCACCGTTTACGCCAATTTTGGAAATAAGGAAAAGAATTACGTCTTTAGCGTATACACCCGGTTTGAGTGTTCCGTTAAGAACGAATTTTATTGATTTTGGTTCGCGGAAAGAACACACACCCTTAAGAATTCCTACTTCAAGGTCCGTTGTTCCTACGCCGGCGGCGAATGCTCCGAAGGCACCATGTGTACATGTATGGCTGTCGCCCATGATTACTGTAAAGCCTGGACGAACAAATCCTTTTTCTGGGAAGATTGCATGACAGACACCGTTCTGTCCGATGTCAAAAAAGTCTTTGATTCCGTTGCGGCAAGACCAGTCGCGGAGGATTTTTCCCTGTTCTGCAGTTTTAGAATCCTTTGCAGGTGTTACATGGTCAATGACAGCTTTAATCTTTGTGTTGTCAAAAACGCGGTCCATATTGCGTTCAACAAGGTCGTTAATGGCAATTGGAGTTGTGATTTCGTGGCAGAATACACGATCAAGTTTCAATACATAGGTATTTGGAAACGGAGTGTCTACAAGATGTTTTTCAAAAATCTTCTGAGCGATTGTCTTTCCCATAATCGGAATGTTCTCCTGAAATTTTGTAATATAATTATCTCATTATAGTTAAATGGATATTGCGTTTCAAGTTAGAATTTGAAGCGAACTCCTAATAAATTGAATTCTGAATCTTTCCTTTTATCCATCCTTCAAAGTTTTCAAAACCGATATTAAGGCATCGTTGCCTTGTCTCAAGCGGAGCCCATGCTAGATGCGGCGTAAGCACGCAGTTTTGCGCATTCAGCAGAGGACAGGCTGGATTCATAGGTTCTTCTGTAAGGACGTCTGCTGCGTATCCTGCCAGTTTTCCGCTTTTAAGGGCTTCCTGGACTGCATTTTCGTCTGTAAGACCGCCTCGTGCTGTATTTATGATGTAGGCACCGTCTTTCATGAGCGCAATGTTTTCGGAATTTACGATGTGCTCAGTCTCTTTGTTAAGAGGCACATGAAGAGTAAGTATATCTGATTTTATGAACAGTCCTTCCAAAGAAACTTCGTTTTTAAGTCCTTTTGGAGTATGCGGGTGAACTATGACATTCATTCCGTAGGCGAGTGCAATCTTTTCAACCTGCTTTCCGATGTTCCCATATCCCAAGATACCGAGTGTCTTTCCGCAAAGTTCAAATAGAGGCTTCTTCCAAAAGCAGAACATTTCTGCTTTTGTCCAATCTCCATTATGAACAGATTCATTGTGAAGGGCAACTTGATTTGAGAAATTCTGTATGAAGGCAAAGGTGTGCTGTGCTACGGCCATAGTGGAGTAGGCTGGTATATTGCACACGGTAATACCGGCTTCTTTTACGGCATCTACATCAATTACATTGTAGCCGGTTGCCATAACGCCTATATACTTGAGATTCTTGCAATGGGAAAGAACTTTTTTGTTGATTATGATTTTATTGAGTAGCACAGCATCGGAATCTGCAATCCGTTCAATTACAGATTCCGGTGCTGTCTGCCCATAGACAGTTACGTCAGCATACTTTTTAAAAATGTCCCAGGATAAGTCTCCGGGGTTGACAGCGTTTCCGTCAAGAATCGTAAGCTTCATGATATCAGCCTAATACTTCAACGCCGACGCTGGAAATAGCAGAATTGATGGAGTCTTCAATACCCGCAGCGCTATCGTCAAAATCAACAAGAACCTGTGATTTATCTGGATTTGAAACTACGCTTGTAACACCGGCTACGGCTTTTACAGCGGTATCAACTTTCTGAGCTGTTTCAGTATCGAACATTCCGACTACATAAATTTTTTTCTGCATTTGGTTCTCCATTGCATTCGAGTCTTCATTAATTATATGTCACAAGAGATGAGTTTTCAAGAGATTTTTTTTAATTCTCTGAAGCCTTTCCAAGCTGGCCGCAGGCTCCTCCGATTTTTCTTCCCCTTTTTGTGCGCAGCGTTACATTTAGTCCGGAACGCTCAAGCTGAGATACAAAACTGCGTACCTCGGAATTGTCTGGTTCTTCAAATGGAAGGGTGGTAACAGGATTCCATGGAATTAAGTTTATGTTTACATCAATTCCTTTTGCGAATGCAATCATTCGCTCTGCGCTGTCTTTTCCTGTGTTTTTGCCTTTTAGAAGGGCTGCCTCGAGGGTTACTCGTCTTCCTGATTTTTTTGCATAGTAATCAATTGCTTTTCGAAGCTCTGACAACGGATTTCCGTTGTTTACAGGCATTATTTCAGAGCGCAGGGCTTCGTCTGCCGTTGTAAGCGAAACTGCAAGTCTTATGTTCGGCCCGTTATCAGCAAGATCATATATGCCGCTTATGATTCCGGATGTGGACAATGTTATTCTTCTTGCGCTCAAGTTTCGTCCTCGTTCGTCCGTTAGAACTGCAATTGCTTTTCTTATGCTAGGAAGATTGAGCATGGGCTCGCCCATTCCCATGAAAACTATGTTGTCCAGATGTCCGCATTCTGCTTCCAGAAAAAGAAACTGCTCTACAATTTCTCCTGGAGAAAGATTTCTTGAAAATCCAAGCTGGCCCGTCTGACAGAATGCACACTTCATTCCGCATCCTACCTGACAAGATACACAGGCGGTTTTTCTTCCTTCTTTATCTGTCAGCAGTACGGTTTCTACGGCACCTCCGTCTTCTAGTGTGATTTGAAGTTTTATAGTGCCGTCCGGATCTTTTAGAGTTTTAGAAACCTTTGAAGAACGCAGTACGGCCTGTTCATCCAGTTTCTGGCGTACGTCTTTTGAGAGGTTTGTCATCTGTTCGAATTCCGTTACTCCGCTTCCTATCCATTTGAATATTTGCAGACCACGGAATTTCTGATCAAGATTAAGCTTTTCTGTTATTTCATCAGGCAATAAACCTGCAAGTGCAATTTTACTCATAGGATTAGCTGTATATAGGCCGGTTGTTCCTTAGTTTTTCGAGAAGCTCATTTATTGCTGTACTGCGTAATCCTAGTTTCTGGAATGATTCAAGCACGTTTATTGCCTGAGCCTTGTCGTTCAATTTTACATAGCAGTCTGCAAGGTCAATGTAAAGTCGGTAATTCTTAAGGTCATTTTTAATAAGACTAGAAAGTTTTTCAGCCGCTTCTTTGTATTTTCCTTCGCCTTTGCAAATAAGGGCGAGGCCTAATGCTGCATAAGTATCAAAGTCTATGTCCAAAGCCTTGTTGTAAAAGTCATTTGCTTTTTCATAGTCGCCGGTATTCCTGTAGGCGTCTCCCATACGTGTAAGGATGACTTTGTTTGCTGGGTCTATTTCTAGAATTCTGTTCCAATATTCTATTGAGCGGTACTGCTGATTCATTCCTCGGTAGCAGTCTGCAAGTCCGAACAGGGCGTAGAAATTCTTTGGATCCATTTCAAGGGCCCGTTCAAAATAATAAACTCCTTTATCAAATGAACGGAGTTTTCTGTGGCAGTTACCGATAGAAGTAAGAATTCGTATGTCAACATTATCTTTGTTCACTTCGTACATTTTGGACCAGTAGTAAAGTGCATCCTTAAATTCCTTGAAATCATAGTGAAGGTGTCCGAGACCTATCAGAGCATAAGCATTGTTCTGTTCCATATCAAGAACGCGTAGGTATAATTCTTTTGATTTTCTGAAATCATGGATTTTCCTATAGGCATCGGCAACTCTTGTAAGTACTGTTATGTTGCGGTTGTCATGAACAAGATACTGCTCCCATATATCTAGTGGGTGACGGAACGACGCTCACGATACGTGATACAGTGATAAAGACCACAGGTGACGGTTCAGGCGGTATTATGACCACAGGCGGCGGTATCACATACGCTTATGATCTTGATGAGGAGACATCCGGTCAGTCATCGGCTCCGATCCGTACAGACCGCGGCGGCGGT
>JAFOSK010000138.1 GCA_017392945.1 Treponema sp. | reverse complement strand
GTCATGAAAGGGATTTTAAATCTTTTGAAGAGTTTTCTGTAGCAATCGCAGAATATATAGATTATTATAACAACAAGCGAATACAGGTTAAAACAAAATGGATGCCTCCTGTAAAATACAGGGAAGCATCCATTCGTTCCGTCTAGTTTATAATATGTGTCCAGAATTATGGGTACATATCAAATTCAGAAACAGAAACCTCATCAATAGTAAAAGCAGGAAGCTCAAAGCCTCCGTAACTCATAGAGGGAACAGTTACAGAAACATTCCCATTTCCCGAATTCTGTATAAAAACACAGAATTCGCTATTTCCGTCAGTCTCAACATGATCCTTTGCAATAATGCCGTCTTCACCGACCAGAAAATCATACGAACCAGAAAAAGAACTTTTTTCTTCAAACCAATCAGATTTTTCACCTTTTATTTCAATCGTCTTATCTTTGATATTCTCATTCGATTCCGAAATCACTTCCGGCGTAGTGTTATATGAATAAGAAATCCTTTTCATTGAAAGAGGAGTACCAGCCATAGAACTTCCAGCACCAGCGCCTGCAGCAATAACAAGAACAGTGATGCTGTCCTGACTGTTTATTCCAAGTTTTATCTTCATAGCAGCTTTAGAACTGTCACCCGCTTCTTTTGCCATAAGAGTTGAATACCAGCAGAGCGTCCAGACATTCCCTAAAAAGGAATCCTGTTCTGCAGTATAATAAAATTTATTATTTCCCATATTCGAAAGCGACATATTCCAGTCCAGACGATCAGAATTATATATTGTGATCGCAGGTGAAAGAGTATTTCCCGATGAAGAGGTAAAAGTTGTTGTAAACGTAAACCCATATATCGAGTTCAGTGAATACAATGGAACATATTTCGGCTCAGAATCCTCGGAACAAGAACTAAAGACCATACAAAGAATTACTAAAAATGTACAAAGCCGGACTGCAATGAATCCATTAAGTGATTTTTTTTCTTTCATAATTAATTTTCCTTTAGAGCTTAATTCCTGCACCAAGACTAAAAGTCGTTCCATCATGCAGATTGTAATAAGATTCCTGATCAGACCCATCTGTTCCTCTTATAAAACTTAAATTATTCAGAAGATTGTCCGCCCTTAAATAAATTTCCAATTTTTCATCAATCACTTTTTTTGAAGCTGATGCGCAGATCATAAGATAATCCGGCGTATACTCATTTCCCCCGGTTTTTGTAAGCTGCCTTGACGACCAATCCGCAGAACAAACAATCTCCGTTTCAATCAAAGGAATCAAGTATCCCAGAGAAAGGAAAACTTTATGTGTAACCCTCAGACTAAGATCTTCCCAGCAGCCATCAACATAGGATTTTGCCCCCGTATAAGCGTAAGATCCCTTAAATGAAAATCTATCCAAATCTGCAGAAATACAAAAATCGCCGCCATAAGTCACTGCTTTTCCGACATTTATATATGATCTTGTCTGCGGAACAGTGTTCTTATCAATAATTTCACTATCAATCATATCGATTATGTAATTAAAATAACCGGAAACAGAAATCTTGAATAAATTAATCACGTTCTGTTCAAAGGCTAGATTAAAACTCTGCGATTTTTCGCTCTCCAAATCAGGATTCCCGTTAAGAATAAAATTTCCTTCGCCCGGTGCATAATTATGATAAAATGACCAGAATTTCTGCTTTAATGTAGGAGTCTTATACCCCATTCCATAAGAAAAGCGGATTACAGAATCCTTTACAGGAGAATATTTTACGCTCAACTTCGGAGTTACCATAAAAGCCTGTGCATTTCCAGAGATTTCGGGAATATAGTCAAAACGCACTCCGGGAACAATGCAGATTTTTTTTGAAAGAAAAGTGATTGTATCCTGGGCATACGAAGAAAGAAGAAGCTGTTTTTCGCGGCCTTCAAAAGAATCCCCGTCAACAGTATGGAGATTTGCATTAAAGCCGAACAAAAAGAAATTCAACTCATTCAGATTCCATGAGGAACGCAGCTCACTTTCCCAATCAATGAAATTAGAATCCGAGGCCGTCGAATTTCTATACAAAAATCCACTTCCAGAATCCGAAGTAAAATGCTCAAAATCTGTAGACAAAAGAAATCCTTTTACACTCGAAAAACCAGAAAAACAAAGCTTTTCGCTGTACTTATATTCTCCGGAGAGTCCCGCTTCAATTCGGTCTGTCTTATACTCCATTACAGAACCACTGTCAAAACCAACCGCCGTAAAATTGCTTTTTTGAACTGCATCAGAAAAAAGGGTGTAAAAACCTGCCCGTCCCCATGAATCTTTCCAATCTACGGAAGCACGTACAAATCCCATTCTCTTGAATGGCGTCTCATAGTAGGAAACATATTTCCCTGCAAATGCGTAATATTCGTAATCTTTTTTTCCAGGAGTATAATCAAAACTGCCGGACACAGAAGAACATATTCTTCCTGCTCCAAAGGAAAAATTTGCAGAAGCGTAATTTCTCCAATCATTATCTTTTTTTAATGTAAATTCTTCTGTCAAAGCACCTTTAAAATCAATTTTATCTGCCGAAGGCTGAACTTTTTTCGTAATGATATTTATCACTCCACCCATGGCATCAGAACCATAAAGAGCAGAACTTGCACCCTGTATTATCTCAATACGCTCAATATCTTCTACAGGAACCTGGAATACCGCTGTAGCTCCACCTATGTCCCCGGAAACGGCAATTCCATCAACCAAAATCTTTACATAATCACTGTCAAACCCCTGCATGGAAATAGAATCAACAGGATTTCCTGCAGCAGCACCTTTTACGCTTACTCCGGGCACAGATTTTACAGCCTCTGTAAGAGTTTTTGCCCCGCTCTTCTTTATATCTTCAGAAGTTACAACCTGGATTTTTTCTACAGCATTACTTACAGACTGTTCAATTTTACCTGCCGTTACAACAATAACATCTTCTTCAGACGATGAATCTTCAAAACTCTGTCCCCATGCAAAAATAGCAGAACCTAACAAAATAAAAAACAATGCTGATCTTTTCACTTGTTGCACCTTGATTTTTAATTGTTAGCAATATCTAACTTTTATAAAAAGGTTTCAATCATTAATCTGCTTATTGAGAATTTATATCATTTATTTTACCCAAGCGCGACATCCAGAATCATCATTAAAATAAAGCCAAGCCCAAACCCAACGGTTCCATAGTTAGAATGTTCACCTTCGCTGGCTTCGGGAATCAATTCTTCTACAACAACAAAAAGCATTGCTCCGGCAGCAAAAGAAAGAAGATATGGTAAAAAATCCACTATGAGCGAAGAAAACACAATTGTAAGGAATGCAAAGAGCGGCTCTACCACTCCAGAAAGTACACCGTACACAAAGGCACGCACCTTGCTGCAACCTTCGGATTTAAGCGGCATAGAAATAATTGCACCTTCTGGAAAATTCTGCACAGCAATACCGGCCGAAAGCGCCATAACTCCGGCTGAAGTAATATCCGCCGTTCCGCTCAGAAAGCCAGCTGCTACAGCTCCAACCGCCATTCCCTCAGGAATATTATGAAGTGTAACCGCAAGAACAAGCATTGTCGCTTTTTTTAGCCTTGACTCCGGTCCGTCCGGCTTTTCTGCATTAATATGAAGATGAGGAACAACCTTATCAAGTATAAACAGAAGAGCCATCCCCAGAATGATTCCAATTGCAGCCGGCAAAAAAGCAAAATGTCCCATATTTTCAGAAGATTCTATTGAAGGAATAATCAGAGACCACACGGAAGCGGCAACCATAACACCGGAAGCAAACCCCAGCATTATTTTCTGAACATATTCATTGATTGAGTTTTTCATTAGAAAAACAGCTGACGCGCCTAAAGAAGTTCCAATAAATGGAATCATAAGTACTAAAAATATATTCATGTTTACCACCCCGCTTAAATCTAATTTTATCATAATTTCATAAAATCTCATGTTAAAAAAAACACAGGATCAAAGCCTTTAGCAGAATAAGCTAGGATCCTGTGAAAAAAAGCCGGGGACTTTTTATAAATTATGACTTGTAACCGACAGAAACTCTGCCGGAAAATTATCAGACAGGCATAAACCTGTCCGGGAGAACCGTAAATCAATTAGTTAGTCATTGCTAACTAATTGATTTATACACCCATTTAATTTTTTTTACAAGCCCCTTCTCTATTTAAATTCTTTATTGATAATTTTCCTCTAAGCAAGGATTTTTCCTTTTCCGATAAAATAATATGAAAAAATACTTTTTTTTCTTTTTCATGCTTTTAATTCCTATATGTGCTAATTCTATAACTCCAGAAACACTTGAAGGAATATGGCAGGCTGATGATAGAATTGTTTTTTTGGGACATGAAAATCAGATTGCAATCATTTTAAAAGAATTTTACGGCTGGTATTACGACCGCGTATGCGAACCGAAAGATTTTTTGGAGATAAAAAAACGTACAAGAAATGCAGCTACCCAAAAAAACGGGTACGAATTAAAAACAACTTACACAGAAATTCCAGGAATAAAAAATCTTTGGGAACTTACAATCCATGTTGACAAAAAAACAAGCTTTTCAATTCCTGTAGCCGTTTACAATAACAAAATCTACTTAAATTTTCTTATAAAAATTCCATACAGGCAGGATGAACTTAACGGCTCAATTACGAACAACGAATCCATAAATAATTCAGGAATCTACGGCTACTGGCAGGGATTAAATTCTGCTGAAAGCATACGTTTTTCGGGTCGCGAAAACAAAAAAAACATAATCTCATGGTATATAACGCAAAATGGTGTTTACCGTCTTAGATTTTGGGAAACAAATATGATCCATGAAGATTCAAATGCAGCCTTCTCCGACGAAAACAAGCTATACACTGTAAATAAGCACATTTTCAGCGCAGGACAAAATTACACCTGCGTAAGCGGAAGATCTTCTAACATAAGAAACGTTGAAAAATACCCTAAGATTCCGTTCGATTATAAAATAACAGAAGACGGAACCTTAATGCTTTTAGACGATCCTTATCTTACAAAAGTTCAAGACAAGTCTGATGCCGAAACACTCCTTAAAATTGTAGAGGATGCAAATTCTCGCAGAAAACCGGATCCACCGGCACTTTTCCCGCCTGAAGAATTGGACTGGCACTGGGATTTAATCAATCAGCTTGAAAAAGGAAACAGTCAGATTGAACAACTGCGCAAAAGACAGAAAGAATTCGGTCCTAGAGCGCAAGACATAGAAAGAAAAAAATAGTATAGTAGCCCTATGGTTACTTATTTAGGAAAAATCGGTGAGCTCCAGTTAAAAGGCTCAAACATTAAATTTTTTGAAAGACTTCTTGTAAAAAACACAAAAGAATGCCTCAAAGGGCTGGACCTTAAGATTGCGCTTTTTGGCGGCCGTCTTTACATTGACTGCGAAGAAAAAGACTGCGAAGCCGTAGAAAATACCCTCCGCCATCTGCTTGGAATCACAGGCTGGGCAAAAACAATTACCTGCGAAAAAAACATTGAAGGTATCAAGGCCGCAGTAAGACAGTGTGCGGAACATGCAAAAGAATTAAGCGGTGCAAAAACATTTAAAATTGAAGCAAAACGCGGAGATAAAAAATTCCCTCTCAATTCTTATGAAATTGCGGTAGAAGCAGCAGCTGCTGTTTTTGATGACAGATTCATGGAAGTTGACGTTCATAATCCGGATGTAAGAATTTACATTGAAGTGCGCGAGCGAGTTTTTGTTTACAGCGATGCACAGAAAGGATGCCGGGGACTTCCTGCCGGATGCAGTGGGAACGGGCTTCTTCTCCTTTCAGGCGGACTTGATTCTCCTGTTGCAGGCTACAGAATGATGCGCCGAGGCATGAAAGTTCAGTGCGTTTACTTCCACTCCTACCCTTACACTTCAATAGAAGCACAGCAGAAAGTAGAAGAACTTGCCGCAAAGCTTTCTTATTTTGGAATTCAGACACACCTGAACATCGTTCCGTTTACAGAAGTTCAGATGAAAATTAAGCAGAAAGCGCCGGAAGAATGGTCAACCCTTATGCTCCGCGTCTGCATGATGAAAGTTGCAAACATGCTTGCAGAAAGAGTCGGGGCAGACTGCATAATTACCGGCGAAAGCCTTGGTCAGGTTGCAAGCCAGACAATGGAAAACATGAACATAACAGAACATTTTGCAGAATATCCGCTTATGCGCCCATTAATCGGAATGGATAAAGAAGAAATCATTGATACAGCAAATTTCATAGACACGTACAATACTTCAATTCTTCCGTATGAAGACTGCTGCGTACTGTTTTCTCCAAAGCACCCGGTTCTTAGAGGACGCATAGAAGATGCAGAAAGAATTTTTTCAGAAATTGACTGTATGGATCTGATTAAGGAATCATACGAAAAACGTGATGTTAAGCATTATTTTTTTGGAAAAGAAGTTTAGCAACTTTTGATGCATCTGTATCAATTACAATGCTATCAAAATTCTTCTTCATCTTTTCATCAAACGAGCTGTCACTAAGCAGCTCGTTTATTTTTTTATAGATAGCGCGTGACTTCTGAATAAAATAACCGACCTTGTGATCAACAGCAAAATGCATGTTTCCAAGTTCCTGATTATGAATGTAGCGGCATATAATTACAGGCTTTCTGCATGAAAGAACTTCCAGCAAGGTTGCAGGTCCGGCTTTGATTACAGCACAGTCACAAATTTTAACAAGTTCATCAAGAAAATCGACAAAACCAAAAACATGAAGATCAAGCCTAGGATTTGCCAGACGCAGAAGATTAAAATTACGCTTTATCACTACATCACGCCCACAGATAATTGCTGTAGAAAAATTTGCCCTGTGAATCAGACATTGGTTCACAATTTCCGTTGCACCAGGCAGCCCCTCACCGCCGCCAACAAGCAAGACAATTTTTTTATCGGGATCAAAACCGTGCTTTATCTTAAGCTCACGAACCTCCTGAGGCGTAATAGGAATTCTATATTTTGGACTCATGAGGAATGGAATTACCGTAATATTTTTTTCTGGAACACCGCACCGCATAGCTTCTTTTTTTGCAAGTTCTGAATAAACCATGTAATTCAGATCCCGTTCATGAAACCAAGGCGTAGGAACTGTAAAAGGATCCGTTACAAGCACAGTGAAATTAATTTTCCAGGGAATGTTTTTTAGAACTTCTTTAACGGCTGGTGAAACACCGAAATGAAAGCAGACTATATCTGTAGGATGCTCTTTTATAATAAGTTTACGTAAATAATGATTAGTTTCTGGAGCAAGAACATGCTTCAACAAAGACTGAAGCACCCTGTTCTGACCAAGATCATAGGTAAGAGGAAACAAGCCATGAATATAATTACAGGAATAATTGTAACCTTTTTCAAAAAGAGCATGCCCCATGCCATGCCGGCTGAATCCCCGGACAATTTGAATTTCAACATCCGGGTCTTCGGCTTTCATAGCCTGCATAAGAACTTTTGCGGCCGATTTATGTCCTGCTCCTGTATCCAAATATAAAAATAAAAACTTCCTCTTCGCCATACCTAGAAACTGATTTTTACTCCCGCCTTAAAATAATGGTTGAAGGAATTGTGCAGATTTGCTTCCCATCGTTTTCTTGCCATGGCAACTTCAGCAGCAGTTGTATAAGTACCAGGAAAAATCGGATAATCTACACCCTTATTAAGTATATACTCAAACATATAGCCGGCGGTAAGTACAACAGAAACGTATTTTCTACTGGCACATTCAAAATCAAGATCGATTTCTGACTGAACCATAGTGAGCTTATGACTTTGGTTCAAAAGCCCGGTTTCATCTTCGCATGTGTCAAATTTCTGAGTATTCTGCTTAAGGCTTCCATCCGTTGCTGTTTTTCCAGAAAGAGTAAGAACTTCGTTGTCTTCAAGATTTTCATACTCATTTGCATGCTGAAAGAATTTAGCCGTTGAAGTAATAGAAAGCCTCTTTACAGGAGTGAATTGAAGCGACATTGCAAGCTGATGAGAGTTAGGAAGAAGTTCCGAACCTATACATTTTCCGTAATTTGTATAATCTGAATAATTGTAAGTTTTATCACCTAAATCATAAGAAGTATATGTATACGGAGTTACAATCGTATAATCAATTTTAATTACACGGAAAATAGAATCAAGAGGAGTATAAACGATTCCCGCTTTTAAAGCACCGCGAACAGAGGCGTCATTCCACTTAAGTTTTATAAAATTCTTTGCATCCAATTTATGAATCATAAAATCTGTGCTTAATGCAATACATTTTGCAGGTTTATACTGAACATTAAATCCTGCATAAACATTTTCTGTAAAACCGGAAACAGGCCCGACAATTATCCATGGAACAGGAAGAAGATAAGCAGGATTAAAGCCTTCTCCATAAACACATGATTCATAATAAGAAAGAAGTAGTTTTCTTTTGAACAAAGGTACCCTAAGAGAATGAAACGAAAATACCTTTCCCCATGAAAATTTATTTTCAACAGTCTGAGATTGTGCCACAGGAACGCCAGTAAGCTGGGTATATTCAAAAAATCCTGTATCAAAATTCACATTGGCATTTGCCATCTGATAAGAATTCGGATTTAGCATAATATCTGAATCCGGAAAAAGACCATAACCAATTCTATTAAATCCAGCAGAACCATAGATTTTTTTTGTTCCGACGGTAACTATTCCATTAAGATCCATAAGAAAATCAACGTTACCTTCTTTTAATGAAAAATCATCAATCTTCTGAAAATCAGGTTTGTTTTCATACAATGCAAGCTGATCAGAAATAAACTCATTATTATTTATTCCGCGCAAGCCAAAATCATAACCAAAACCAAAATAAGGAGAAACTTTTACGTCTCCGCCAATAGAAACCTTCGCAGAATAAAGCTCGTAATTATCCTGATACTCAGCAGAATTGTCATCAGTGTTTTCTTTCAAATAAAAATGCGAACTGAAATTTCCTTCGGCCGTAATATGAATTTTCCTACTAAAATAGCGGGTATAATAAATATTTGCAGTCTGTTTTTCAGCTTCACTAGCAGATTCACTTTCAATAACTGAAAGCAGAATCTGTTCTATAACTTCTGTAGAATAAGGCTTCAACTGAGGCAAGGATTCAACATAACCTTTTAAATACCATCCTGTAGCATCCGTATAAAAATCAGAAGTCGGATTAACGCTTATCTGAGCAAAAAGACCAGAAATAAAGAGTACAGAAAATATCAACAACAGAAGATTTTTTTTCATATTTTATTAATATACTTGTTTATTGCCCGAATTACAAGTTATGTGCTATTCTAAATACAGATGAAAACGTCTGATAAGCAAATTATTTTTCATATTCTCAAGGCTGCAAGTGATAATTTTTACGGATACGAAGATCCTGTATTTAGGGAGATGCCAGTATTTCAGGACGATCCAGAACCTGATTCCATACAAAATACAGAAGCCTTTGCCTCCCGAACTTACTCTGCCGGTTCTGGACAGATCAATGAAGAGCTGGCTCAGATTTCACAGGAACATAAGAATTCATGCGGAAACACAGAAAGCAAATGCGCTTCAGTTTCGCAAAAACAGAACATCACAAAAGATTCAGGTTCTGTTTTGAAAAGCTCAGGAACTTTGCAAAAGGACTCTGGTCCAGAAAGAACACATGGAATCACCTTGGCTGAAATTTCTGAAAAAATTGCTAACTGTAAAAAATGCGGATTATGCAGCGGAAGAATAAATGTCGTTCCTGGTCAAGGTGTAGAAAATCCGAGTGTACTTGTAATCGGTGAAGGACCTGGAGAAGAAGAAGATAAGCAGGGACTCCCGTTTGTAGGACCTGCCGGTCAACTTTTGGACAAAATGCTTGCTTCCATAATGCTTGACAGGCATATAAATTGCTACATAGCAAACACTGTAAAATGCCGTCCGCCTTATAACCGGGATCCAAAACCAGAAGAAGCCGCAGCATGCCGTTCCTATCTGGATGCCCAAATACATATTCTAAAACCAAAGATGATTCTCCTTGTAGGAAAAGTTGCATTAAGGAACATAATGTCTCTTGAAGGCGAAATTTCGCTCAGACGTTACAGGGGACAGATTTATTCATACAACGGAATTCCTCTCATCGTAACCTATCACCCTAGTGCTCTTTTGAGAAATGCAGATTACAAAAGACCGGCATGGGAAGACTTAAAATTTTTCAGGAGCAAACTGCTTGAAATCGATCCTCATTACGCCGATAACTTTACCGGAGAATCTCAAAAATGACATATCTTCAGATTGTCCTGAATATTCCTCTCAATCAGACTTTTACATACTCCTATGTTCCGGGCGAAAACGAAGATAAAAGTCTTAAACCAGAAATCGGAAAGCGTGCAGAAATAAGATTTGGAAACAGAAAAGCCGTCGGCTTTATCGTAGCAATTTCAGACTGCATTCCTGAAAACTGCCCTGTTTCCGAAGACAAAATTCGTCCGGTTACAAAAATAATTGACACAGAGCCTCTTTTTAATGAAGAAATTTTTGAGCTTGCCGGCTGGATCAGCAGATATTATATATGTTCAATCGGAGAAGCTGTTTTTTCAATAATACCTTCCCGCGGTAAACGTGAAAGCCGAACCAACGGATTCGGCTTTGACAACGATCTTTCTGAAAAAACCACGAATACCCTTTCAGCAGAGCAGGAAAAAGCCGTACACGAAATAACAGCCTCTGCAATGGAATCAAAAGCAACATATCACTACCTTTACGGTCCTACAGGAACAGGAAAAACAGAGGTCTTCCTTCAGTGTGCAGAATGGCTCCTTAACCGCAATAAAGGCGTAATATATCTGGTTCCAGAAATAGGACTTACACCGCAGGTTGTAAGAGCCGTAACAAGCAGATTCGGAAATACCGCAGCAGTTCTGCATTCAGGCCTAACTCCAAGCCAGAAATTAACAGAATGGCGCAAAATAATGCACAGGGAAGCAAGAATTGTTGTAGGAGCAAGAAGTGCTGTTTTTGCTCCCGTTCCAGATCTTGGAATGATTATAATTGATGAAGAGCATGACAATTCCTATAAATCCGGAGATACACCACGCTATCACGCCAGACAGGCTGCAATGCACAGATGTGCACAGCTTGGAATTCCTCTTGTAATGGGAAGCGCAACCCCGTCCGTAGAGGCCTGGTTTCTTATGACGCAAAAGCGGCTTACAGCACATACTCTTTCTCAACGTCTTGCAGGTGGAGCAATGCCGCATATAAAAACGATCGACCTTTCCATAAAAAAAACATCAGCCTGTATTTCCGACGAATTGGCTGATGAAATACGAAAAACGGTTTCAAATAAGCGGCAGGTAATCCTTTTCTTAAACAGGCGCGGCTTCACTCATTTTTTCAGGTGCAATCAGTGCGGATATGAAATGAAGTGTAAGAACTGTTCCGTCCCAATGACATATCATAAACTGGAAAATAGATTAAGATGCCATTACTGCGGTTGGCAGACAGAACCGCCTGTATTCTGCCCTTCCTGTGGTTCTCTTGATGTAGGATACAGCGGCTTCGGTACTGAATACATAGAAGCTGAAACGCGTGCAAAATTTCCAAATGCACGGATTCTAAGGATTGACACTGACAGCCTTACAAAGAAGGGAGAACTAGAAGAAAAACTTGATCAATTTCGTAACGGTGAATTCGACATTCTTTTAGGAACACAAATGGTTGCAAAAGGCCTTAATTTTCCGCGATTACAGCTTGTAGGCGTAATCCTTGCGGATACAGGACTGCACATGCCGGATTTCAGGGCAGCGGAACGGACATTCAGCCTTATTACTCAGGTAGCAGGACGAGCAGGAAGATTTTTTCCAGACGGAAAAGTGCTTGTACAGACTTACAGCCCTCAAAGAGAACCTATTCTTTTTGCCTGCAAATCCGATGTTGCAGGATTCTATAAATATGAATTGAACCAGCGCAAGATGACGGGATTTCCGCCATTCTGCAGGCTGGTAAGACTGGTTTTCAGAAGCGCGAATCAAAATCAGGCAGCTTCCTGTGCAGATCAGGCAGCCTCACTTCTTGAACAGATATGCAAAAACGCAGCTGAAATCATAGGTCCTGCAGAATGTCCGATTCTAAAAATATCGCAGAATTTCAGATATCAGATTCTTTTACGTGGACAAAACATAGCAATTTTACAAAAAGCGGCTGCTGCTCTGCTATACAATTACACTCATCCACAGTCGGTATACATAGAATGTGACATCGATCCGCTTTCACTTATGTAAAAACTACGGATGAACCCGTACACCGTCAAAATTAATTTTGTACAAGAAAAGTCCCTGAGAAGGAGCCGTAGCGCCAGCCTTACGTCTGTCTTTTGCCAGAAGGATTTTTTCCATTGAATCAACTGGTGCTCCGGTTCTGTCAAGATTGATAAGAGTACCGGTAATAGTCCTGACCATTTTCCACAAAAAAGCATTCGCCTCGATTTCAAAAACAACCATTTCCCTTCCGTCTGGAAAAACCGGTTGTCTGAAAAATCTAGCACCGTTCAAAAACCTGAATGTAGACTGACTTTCATCTCCGCTTGCTGCAAAACTTGCACAGTCAATTTCTCCCTTTAGGCAACGGCACATTTCATTCAATCTCTCAAGATCCGGCTCATACTGAACGCACCATGCATAGCGAGTCTGACTTGCCTGAATGGAATCAGGACAAATAAAATACCTGTAAACCCGGCTTGTTGCACTGAATCTGGCATTAAAATCAGCCGGAACCTCTTCAGCCTTTGTGATCCGTATATCTTGAGGCAAAAAACTGTTTATAGCACGCGGATAGCGTTCCGCAGGAATAGAATCTATCGGAGAAGAGAAATTCGCGGCTTGAGCCATAGCGTGAACTCCGCTGTCAGTTCTGCCTGATCCATACAGAACAATAGGCACCTTATGAATTTTTTCAAGAGCTTTTTCAATCTCTCCTTGAACCGTACGGCAGTAATTCTTTACATCACCGCAGTCCTGACGCTGCCATCCACAAAAATCAGTACCATCATAAGAAAGAGTAAGTAAAATATTACGCACAGATCACCCTAAAAATCATCATCATTCAGTTCTTTTGCCAAAAGATCATAGAGATTACGGGCTTTTTCCAAAAGAGGTCCAGGTTTATTCTTAGAAGACTTACCGAGCCCGAAAATACGGGCAATCGCAGTCTTTGACTCGCTCAACTTCTTAAGCCGGAGCTGAAGGTCATCTTGCTGACCGTAATTATATTCCAAAAGCCCGCACAAATATATCACTCCGTCCCAGCCATAATTTTTATCCATGTCGGGACCAAAGTTTCCTAAAGTAGAAGACTTTTCCGTTCTGTCCGTTTCGCACTGAATTGCCTGATGATAGAAAAATAATGCCTTGCGCTTCATTACATCGGAAATGTATTGAAAGTTATGCCCTGGGACTGCAAGATCAAGTTCATGAGTGAGCCAAGACAGCCTCAACGAAAGAAATGCTGATTTCATCGTCGGCAAAAAATCAGGATTAAGCTTTGAATAAGTGAGCAGCGCAAGGTAATAATATGCACATCCGTCAAACAAAGAACGCTCATGCTTTAGATTAAAATGAGGAAAAACCGTACTAACCTTTGCCTTTCGCTCATCGCGGCTTTCAAAAAGCTTATCAATGTCTTCTTTTTTCTTTACGTCATTAAAATCTGACCAAAGAAGAGCTGTATAACAGTTCGGACAAGCTCCGATATCATAAATCAGCGGGTAAATCCGTCCAAATTTTGCAGAAGGCTCAAAAATTCTGTGGAGATCATCTGTAAGGCCTCCGGCAATCATTCGACCGTTTCCACTTCGCATAACTTCTTTTTCAAAAGCTTTTTTGCAGACAGGACAAATTATTTTATCCTTTGAAAAATATGATATTGCAGGCTTTTTCTTTTCTTCCAAGCCCTTTTTTTTACTTGAAGATGATACCACACTCCACCTCTAAAAAATTCATCCGAAAGCAGACCCGTCGTCAGATTTGCTCTATTATAACAAATGCAACAGCAAATTCTTTCTCATGACTCAATGATACATGAATTTTTGAATTTCCGCATTTATTTTTTAAAATTTCGGCAGCTTTTCCTTCAACCATAAATTCCGGTTTTCCAGATTCTGTATTTACGATATATACATCTGCAAGCTCAAAACCAAAAATTCCTGTTCCAAGAGCCTTTCCAAAAGCTTCTTTAGCAGCAAACCGAGCGGCATAATGTTCACAAGCCGCTTTTTTAGAAGTAAATGCCCTGAATTCCTTTTGATTGAAAAAACGGGCTATCATTTCAGGAGTATTTACCCATTTTTCAAATCTGGAAACCTTTGCAATATCTGTGCCAATACCAAAAATCATACGTTTCAGCTCTTCTTTTCTTCAGTAACAGAGTCCAGCACCTGCAAAGAACTCTCGGAATCAGAATTATCTTCAGACTGTTCCGGCACAATCTCATCTTCTGAAGCATTCTTTTTCTTTTCCATTACAGTAACAGGAATTGTTTCTGCCGACTTTTCAACCAATGCCATAGATGCAGGAAGTCTTACGTAAACAGGGACATCAAAAGTTCCCTCGCCGTCTATGGAACTGCAATCCGCAGTTACGGTATTTTCGTTGTAATTATAGTTTTCAAGAACTGGAACCGTACCAGCAACCTTAAAGGAAATCTTTGGAATTTCAGACATAATTTCAAAACATGGATTAAGACCGGTAAGAGTCGGTGTGAGTCCGGTGTAAACCTTGGTATCCGTTGCAGGAATAACAGAAATAGTAACCCTAAAATCGCTCTCAGGTACGACCTTTATAATGGAATTAATATTGTCAAGCTTTACATCCCTTGAAAAATTAGTTGCAGCACCCGATACAATTACTTTTTTAGTATCAATGTGAGTCACTTTTTTCAATATCCTGGAAGGCCCCACAACCTTTACAGTAGATGGATTTACATCGATTTTAGATATAGTGTAACCATGCTCAACCTCTCCGGAAAGCGCCGGTTTTACAGGAATATACGCAAGTTCCTTTGTATCAAGATCAACAGAAACACACTCAGGCTTTACAGAATATTCAAAAGGATCCATAAGAATAAGATCTTCGCCCAAAGAAATCATTACAGGCACATTATAAATACCCTTTTCCGTAAAATCACTGAAGTTTATTGAAGCAAAAATATTTGCTCCGTTTATCGCAGGCATATTTTCTGCCTTTGACCGGACAGAAACCTTAACGTATTTAGGAATTTCCGTAACTGGCATCATAAGCCCGCTTGCCTCTACCTTAAGCGGAACTGTAAAAACTTTACGCTCAAGAGAAGCCATTCTATTAAAGACATAAAGAACAATCGCAAGAACAATGCAAATTACTTTCTGCCCCCATGATTCAAGGATCGTATCAGTCAGTTTTTTTGTGCTCATCGATTGTATCCTCCATATTGTACGAATCCGGGGTTATATCAAGAAGATTTTCCAAAATCTTTGTTATTTCCTGAACTGAGAGGTCATAATGCAGTTTTGAATCATATGCCAGGCTCAGGGCACCGGTTTCCTCTGAAACTACAAGAATCACAGAATCACTTATTTCAGAAAGACCAAGAGCAGCCCTATGACGTGTACCAAAAGTTTTTCTGATATCATACTGCTCGCTCAACGGCAGGAAACACCCTGCCGAAACAAGTTTACCGCCCTGAATAAAACAGGCTCCGTCATGCAAAGGTGTATCCATTCCAAAAATCGTAACAAGAAGACTGGATGAAATATCAGCATTAAGTCTTGTTCCAGTCTGCACAATATCATCCAATTTTGTGTGCCGCAAAAAAACGGCAAGCATACCACGCTTCTGCTTAGAAAGCATTTCAGCCGCAATTAGAACGGAATCTACATAAGTATGCTTTGAGCGGGTACCAAAAGCAAACCACTGATTCTGCCCCAGCTTAAGGAACATTTTTCTTAATTCAGGCTGAAAGACAATTGCAAACGCAACCACAAGCAGAGGAGCAATTATATGAAAAATCCACAGAAGAGTTTCAAGATGAAGAATCATGGCAACCGTATAGAACACAAGGACAATAACGGCGGCCTTAATAATCTGAAGACTGTTAGTACGTACAATCACCTCATATGCTTTATAAAGAATAAATGCAAGTATTCCCACGTCAAGAACAGGACGAAGAATGTCATAAACTGCCAATAAACTGTCTATTGATTTCACGGTCTTTTCCTATCCTTTAATATACCTCAATATTTGTAATGTATCTACAGTTTCTTTTACATCATGAACACGAACCATAGAGGCTCCAGACATAACAGCAAGAAGGTCTGCTGCGAGGGTTCCGCTTAGTCTGTCCTGAACTTCCCTTCCTGTCATCAATCCTATGCATGATTTTCTAGACAAAGCCATAAGAACAGGATATTTTCCGCTACAAAGCTTTCCGGCATCCTTTATAAGGGCAATATTAGCATCAAGATCCTTTCCAAAACCAATACCAGGATCAACAATGATCTTATCTGCGCTGATACCATTTTTTATGGCATATTCAGACCGGTCTTCAAGATATGAATTCACTTCAGAAAAAGCATCGGTATATACACCGTTAGCCTGCATATTTACAGGAGTTCCCCTTTTGTGCATAAGAATTACGGGGATTCCTGAAGACGCACAAAACCGGGCCATATCAGGATCATCTTCCAAAGCCGATATATCATTCAATATATCGGCTCCACATTCAACGGCCTTTTCCATAACAGATTTTTTTCTTGTATCAACAGAAATCGGAATATCAGAAGTACGGCGGATTTCCTGAATTACCGGGATAATCCTGCTAAGTTCTTCCTCTGCTGAAACATAAGCACTTCCGGGACGGGTTGATTCTGCTCCAATATCAATTATATCGGCTCCCTGACGTATAAGTTCCATAGCGTGCTCAGCACCGCCTCTGCTTTCCGCCCAAAAAGAATCCGGAGTAACATTTACAATTCCCATTACAAATGCCGGAAGTTCTGTATAAATTTCACGATCCTTCAAAAGAAGCTTCTGCATTGATTCCTCCCTAAAAACACTTTTCTATCAATTACTTATTTTCCAAGCAAAGAAAAAGCCGCATCCTTAAGATCATCTGCAGTCATGCCGGCTTCCTGACAGACTTCATAACGTGTCCCTTGAGCGTAGAATTTTTCAGGAAAGGCTTTTACGGCAACCTTCTGAATTCCATTGCGGGTACAAACTCCGGCAATAAATTCGCTTATTCCTCCGGTACATATTCCGTCTTCAACAAGGACAACGGCATCGTAAAGATGCGCAAAAGAAAGAAAATAATCTTCATCAAAGGGTTTTATAAACCTTAAAGAATAAATATCAGCAACGATATCATTAAAAGCGAGTGCCCTTCCTGCGGTAATCGTTTCCGAAAACATTCCACCCGTGGTAACAAAAAGAACTTTAGCGGCAGCATCAAAACCATCTTCAAATCTTGCTGCAAAAGAAGGCTCATAATCCATAGCAGAAACAAGAACTCCCTGACCTTCTTTCACAGGCCGAGAAAAACATTCCAATTCTGTCGGGCATGACATCTTAGGATAGCGTATAACCGTAGAACCTTCTGAAACAACAGCATATTCAAGCAATTTATCAAGATCAATTGCTGTGGCCGGACTAAGAATACGAAGCGAAGGCACAGGCCTGAACAAGGCAATATCAAAGAGCCCCTGATGAGTTTCACCGTCAGAAGGAACAGCCCCAGCCCTGTCCAAAACCATAATAACCTTAAAATTCTGCAATGCAACATCATGAATAACCTGATCCACTGCACGCTGCATGAAAGTTGAATATATACACACAACAGGAAGAATTCCGCCTTTAGCGAGTCCGCCTGCAAAGGTAACGGCATGTTCTTCCGCAATCCCGACATCAAAAAAACGTTCAGGATAATGCCTGGCAAATGAAGCAAGCCCTGTTCCTTTTGCCATTGCAGCAGTAATACAAGCAATTTCAGGGTGAGTTTCTGCAAGGGACATAAGTGAATTACTGAAAGCTTCCGTAAAACTCACCGTATCGAATTTCTCTACGGTTCCATCACTTGTTATGAATGGTCCTATCCCATGAAATCGTTCAGGATTATGCTCCGCCGGACTATAGCCTTTTCCTTTTTTTGTAATGACATGGACCACAACGGGGCGTTCCATGCGTTTTACACGGTTAAGAACCAATATAAGATCCTTGAGATCATGTCCATTTAACGGGCCTACATATTCAAAGCCTAAATCAGTAAAAAGATTCGTAGAAAGAAGCAGGCCTTTTAACCCTCGCTTAAACCTGAATACAAACTTTGTAAGGAATTTGTTTATTCCTGGAATTTTCTCTACAAGCCCATCAAAATTATGCCTGAAACACTGATAAGGAGAAGTCATTGTAAGGCGGCTAAGATAGCGCGAAATAGCCCCCGTATTATGATCTATAGACATCTGGTTATCATTTACAATTACCACCAGATTTTTTGCAATCTGACCGGCGTTCGACAGAGCTTCAATAGCAAGACCTCCGGTCAAAGCTCCGTCACCAATAACAGCAATCGTCTTTCCGCCTTTGCCCAGAATCCGCCTTGCCTGCTGAAGTCCTAATGCAGAAGAAATCGAAGTGGATGCATGACCGTTATCAAAAAAATCATGAACGCTTTCGGTCTGCTTCGTAAAACCAGAAAGACCGCCCTTTTGTCTAAGTCTGGAAAATTGAGCATATCGTCCTGTAAGAAGTTTGTGAGCATAGCACTGATGGCTCACATCAAAAACAACTGCATCCTCAGGACTGTTAAAAACACGATGCAGAGCGATTGTAAGTTCCACTATTCCAAGATTGCTTGCAAGATGTCCGCCGTTTTTTCCAACAACATCAATTATAACCCTGCGGATTTCCGAAGACAGTTCCGCAAGCTGGGCATGAGAAAGTGACTTTAAATCTTCAGGCGAATGAATATTAGAAAGTAACGTATACGCTCCAAAACTCCAGCATCATCAATTCTGCGTCATCCGAAAACCGTTCCGATTTTTAATTGCCAGGAACAAACAAATACCAAAACAATTCCGAATGACACTCTCTTAAACCAATGACACTGTACTAAATCTCCATACAAAAAAGACCGGAACAGTAAAAAAAAAGTCTGTCCCGGTCTTTATAAGACATTTCAAAGTAAAATTATTTACTTTGCCTTATGTCTGTTTCTTCTAAGCATCTTCTTACGCTTATGTGTCGCCATCTTCTGGCGTTTTCGTTTTTTTCCACAAGGCACGATGGCACCCCTCTACTAGTAAAGTGTTATTAATTATTATCCAAATACGCATTTCGGTCAAGTGATTTATTAAGAAAATTAAAAATTATTTCAGAAACCTGTTTTACTCCGTCCTCATCCTTACCCAGATGAATAACGTGTGCATTTGGAATATCATGCATAAACGTAAACTGTTTTTTTGCATACTTGCGGCTATTCCTTTTTATTTCGCTTCGAATTTTTTCCAGCCCGTCAACAGTTGAAAAGTCACGGCCGAACCATTCCCTGTATCCTATAGCCTGCATTCCAGGCATATCTGCAGTACAGCCTGATGAAATCAGGGAACGAACCTCTTCTTCAAGCCCAGAATCAAACATTATGTCAACGCGCCTGTTTATCCGTTCGTAAAGCTCATCCCTATTCCTGTCTAATATTATCACGCAGAAATCATATTCCTTTCTTGGAGAAAGATTCATTTCAAAAAAACTTTTAGGTTTTCCTGTTGTATAAAAAATTTCAAGTGCACGGCATATTCTGTAAGCGTCGTTGACATTAATTTTCCCGGCGCTTACAGGATCTATACGGCATAGCTCTTCGTATAGCACCTCATTTCCTTCCTTTCGAAGACGCAAGTTCAGCATGTCCCTTACAATAGGATCCGATTCAGGAGTCTTCGGAAGCCCGAGTATGAAACTACGTACATAAAAACCGGTCCCGCCGGCAACGAGAGGAATTTTTGAACGTGAATAAATTTCGCTGCACAGCGAATCCGCTCCAGAAACAAAATCTGCAACTGAAAACTGGACCGAAGGATCTAAAATATCAATAAGATGATGAGGAAGCTCTGATTTCTCTTCATCAGAGGGTTTTGCCGTTCCAATATCAAGTCCCTTATAGACCTGCATGGAATCAGCACTTATAAGTTCTGCACGTCCTTTAAAAAAAGAAGGACTGCTTTTACCAAATAAATTCAAGGCTAAAGCAGTCTTACCGGATGCAGTTGGTGCAAACAGAATTATAACAGGTACAGGCACGATTATTTATTGCCGTCGTCAATTCTGTAGCTTACTTTATTGCAGAACAGCTGGCGTGCACCAAGAGATACAGCCTTACCTGCATTGCGCTCCAATTCCGGATCCTTGATTTTTGACATCTGATATGCACGGCGACTAGCCGCAACAGTTATCTGATAGATATTACCTGTAAAACCAATAAGCTGTTCCAAAGGAAAAATGGATTCCATAATTACCACCCGAAATTAAAAATTAGCCGTCCGAAAAGAACATTACTTGACGGCCAAGACAAAATACATCGACCGTCTCTATCTATCTATTATAGAAAATTTAAGTAATTCAGTCAAATATAAAAATCAGTTTACCGGCATACATGCAAGGAGAATCCTTAACAAAGGCTTAAACTCAGTCTTCCAGCGTCTTTATTTTATGATTTAGATGAAATAAGCAAACCTTTTACCGCCAGTTTACTCAGAGTATTCCTGCACTGGTTTTTAGAGAAAGAAGCGAACTTCCACAGGCTGACTCAATAAGATAAAAAACCAGATTCTTTACAAGTCCCGCAGATTCTTCAGGTAGCTCAAGTTTTGCGGCATCTTCAGGCAGCAAAGAAGTTACCGCAGATAAAAATGCAAGCCCCCTCCTATCAATACGGAGTGCAGAGCCTGATTTTGAACAATTCATGCAGGAAAAACCGTTGTCTCCAAGAACATAAAAGCCCTCTTCTATGGCATTTCCACAATGCACGCAAAAAGAACAATCCGGCTGAACCCCAAGCAAATCAAGATAACGCCATAAAAAGCGCATAAAACCAGAAACCGCAGCAGAATGCTCAGAGCAGCTATCCAAACCGCTTATAAAACCATTCACCAAAGCCCAGCACCGCTCATTATTTCCGGCACAGTGAGTTTTCATGCAGAGTTCCGCAGCAAGCGAAGCCGCACATGACTTATAAATATTTTCCCTGAAAGAAAGATGGTAATTTTTAACGTCAAAATCCGAAATCTTATAACTGTTCTTTGCAAAATGCAGATATACAAGCCCTGTATTCCACGTCGAAACCAAAGACTTCAGCTTACTTTTAGGTCCCCCGTACAAAACGGCATAAAGAATTCCTTCCGCTTTAGTAAGAAGACACACGGAAGCATTATTCTCACCCATCGGCTTAATTGAAAGAACAGTAGCAGGAGTAACTATATTATGATTCATATTATTGAAGAATTTCGATATTCTTGTTATTCCTCATGTCACTTACAGCTTCAGAAATCACCTGCGAAACATCATCAACGGAATCCTTCCATGAATAGCCGAACGAAGCAAAGAAATGCATGTTCTTCATATCACAAAGACGGGCAAAACGCTCTTTGATAAGCTGAAGAAGATTCTGAATATGATCTTTTTCGCAATCCGGTGCAATAAGCATAAATTCATCATCACCACAGCGGAATGCAAGGGAATAACGGCTCTGAACAGAACGAAAACTGTCCGCAACGATTTTTATTGCTTCATTACCGAATTCATGTCCGTATTTTTGATTAAGCTCTGCAAGTCCTTCTATATCCGCATATATTACCCCGGCAGTCTTAATGTCAACATATTCCGTTGCAAGAAGATAGGCATATTTTTCAATATTAAAAAGATCTGTAAGATCATCATGTTCCGCCCTGTAAACCACCTGATTTGATTCTGAAGAAGAAGAGCTTATGTTACGGGCAAATGCGACAGCAATAGAAGGTTCTACGCTGGAAATATGTATTGAAACACTAAACCACTGATATTTATTTTCTTCGTATCGGCGGAAAGTATATTCCAGAACTTCACCGGGTGACATTTCCCTAAGCCGCTTCATTGAAAAACGAGTCTTTGCCCCTTCCAGATCCTTTGGATGAATAGATTCGATCAGACGCTCATAAGAAGACTCCCAGTCAAGCATAGGAAGTTCCTTCGGTGCATTATCTTCAAAAACAATACGCATAACTTCACCGGAGTAAAGATCAAACTTAAGAATCCACGGGTACATATCATGCGCAACCATAGAAAAATACCAGTTCGAAGAGAGCACATCCTTATGGCTCAGTTCAAGGAGCTCAGACATTTTATCAAGTTTATTCTTAGGATCAGTAATATCTACAAAAGTAACAAGAAGCAGAGAACATTCTCCGTTAGAAAGACGAAGCGGTGTAAAAGCAACGTTATTCCACTCTCCTGTCGTACGCTGGAAAATAAAATCACTTCTCTGATTAATATCCGTGAATTTTTTCCTAAGATGCTGTCGGTCAAACATAACAAGCGCGAGTGCCCTGTACTTTGATGCCATAGATTTATTCACGTCTTCAAGGATCGTATGATCCCATTCATGAACAACAGGAACTTCATAGAACTCATTCTGATAAAAACTTTTTATGGCAATAATCTTGTTATTGTCTGTATCCATTACATAGATACCGTAGAACCGGCCGGCCGCCTTATCAAGAATTTCATGAAGCGTAATTCCAAGATCATCGAATATTTTTTCATTTTCAGTCATAAAAGCATATCTCCAAAGCAAACTTAAAACGCTTGAATCTGATTATAACATGAGATTCAAACAATACAAAATAAAAAATTGCTCCAACTGTTGTAAAACCTTTTTTACGCCTCCCCGTCTCTTTCGGTTACGAAAAAAAAAGACTTTCATACAAATCTATAACTCAAGATACCAGCACGTTCTAAATCTTTCTGGGTAAGGAGTCTTCTCCTGAAAGCCTTTACACAGACGCTTAAGAAACTATAATTAATTTTAAGCTTAAAAAAATCAACTTTTTTTTATT
>JAFOSK010000137.1 GCA_017392945.1 Treponema sp. | reverse complement strand
TTGAAAGCAAGGGTTACCGGCAGTGTAAAGATAATTCCGGCGGCAAAAGAAATCATTATGGTTATAAAGACCGGAACGTTTTCAAATGTCTTTAACAACAGGTTTACGTTGCATTTGTTATCCAGATTGAATCCAACAAAAAAAGCCATTATGACGATTATTATTATAGTTCCAATGAGTCTGATTACCATTATTCCTCCTGAGTCTATTTGCAAACTCTGGTCATTGAGCCTGTCGAAATGACCATGTACGCTATATGCAGTGGTATACTTCGTGCTCTTACGAGTCGACAAGCTCAACCACCGCGTTTTATTTTGCTACGAGTTTGTTCATTTCATTCGCAAACTTGTCCCTTAAAAAATGTGAGGCATAGGCCGCGCTGAGTCTTATGCTACGTGGTTAGTCACTTTGCTCGCAAACCCGCCCCTTAAAGGTATGATGCATAAGCCGCTTTGCGTCTTATGCTACGAGTTTGTTCATTTCATTCACAAACTCGCCCTTTAAATGTGTGACCATTTAAAGATTGTATCTCAACATTGACAAATTTTCCAATCAAAGTTTTGTCGGCTTTGAAGCTTACTTTTTCGTCCTGGGCGGTTTTGCCTAAAAGTTCTTCCTTGTTGTCGCGGCTTACGCTTTCTACAAGGACTTTTGCAACTGTGCCTACGCGCTTTTTCATTTGTTCGTCAGTATGAATAAGCTGAAGGTCGATTACCCGCTGAAGTCTTTCCTTGCGGATTGTTTCCGGTATTTGTTCCATTTTTGCTGCAGGAGTTCCTTCCCGAGGGTTGTAGTAATACATGCAGGCAGTTTCAAAGCGAACTTGACTCATAAGATCCAGCGTAAGTTCTACATCTTCTTCTGTTTCTGTAGGGAAACCCATCATGATATCTGTTGTAAGCGAAACGTCAGGGATTTTTTCCTTAATCTTCTTTACCAGTTCAAGGTAGTGCTCCCTTGTGTAGCGACGGTTCATTGCCTTTAGTACACTTGAAGAACCGTGCTGAACCGGTAGTGCAATGTGATGGCAGATGCGTTCGTTTTTTGCAATTACGTCAATCAGGTCGTCGCTGAAATCTTTCGGATGGCTTGAAAGAAAGCGTACCCAGCCTATGCTTGAGTTTGTTTCTTCAAGATGATCTACGATTAACTGAAGAAGTTTTGCAAAGTTTATTTCTTTTCCATTGTATTCGGATTTATAAGAGTTTACGTTCTGTCCAAGCAGGGTAATGTCCAGAACCTTGTAGCGCGAAAGTGTGTCCAGCTCTGCAAGGATTTCTTCTACAGGGCGGCTTATTTCACGTCCTCTGAGATATGGAACGATACAGTATGTACAGAAGTTATTGCAGCCGTTCATTATTGGTACGAAAGTTGATTTTGCACCTTCTTCATAGGAGAGAGAAGCGAATTTGTATTTTTCTGTATCATCAACAGGGAATGATTCTTTTTTGTCTTCGATTGCACTGATTATTTCGCCAAAATGATGCTTTGCGTAGGTTCCCACAACATAATCGATACAAGGCCAGTCTTTTTTTAGAGTTTCAAGAAGGCGTTCTGCCATGCAGCCCATTACAATTACGGTAATAGGAACCGGTCCATTCTGAACAAGTTTTGTTGCTTTTTCAAATGCGTTGTATTTTGCCGTTTCTGATTTGTTGCGTACTGCCTTAAGACCTGTAAAATACCCCAAACGGCCGAATATACGGTTTTCGGCGCTGGCCCTTACTGAGCAGGTGTTGATTATTGCTGCATCAGCAAGTTCCGGGGTTTCGGCTTTTTTCCAGCCGCGTGTAATAAAAAGCTGTTCAACGGCTGCCGATTCTGCAATATTCATTTGACAACCGTAAGTTTCAAAATAATAGGTCATGTCCTGAATTATAACAGAAATAGCACGCTAGGACAAATGCCGGTCCTTTTATATTTTGTTTTCTGCTGATTCAAGCGTGTTGAACATGAGAGCACATTTTCAGATGCGAGCAGTGCGGAGCATTTGAAAATGGCTTGATGGAATAGAAAACTTCGTTCAGAAGTTTACCTTATTTTATTTTCTGCTGATTCAAGCGTGTTGAACATTAACATCGCAATTGTCATAGGACCAACTCCGCCTGGAACTGGTGTGATGTAGCCGGCAGTGTCTAACAGGTCGTTGTAGTCGCAATCGCCGATTAAGCGGAAGCCGCTCTTTTTTGTGCTGTCAGGAATACGGTTTACACCAACATCGATAACTACTGCACCTGGTTTTACCATATCCTTTGTAACTGTGTGAGGGCGTCCAACGGCTGCAATAAGGATGTCTGCCTGCTTTGTGATTTCTGCCATGTTTTTTGTTCCTGTGTGGCAGATTGTAACTGTACAGTTTGTTTCTTTTCTTGCAAGAAGAAGGGAAACTGGTTTTCCTACGATGTTGCTTCGTCCGATTACTACAGCGTGTTTTCCGCTTGTTTCAATTCCCATTTTTTCAAGGAGAACGATAATTCCGTGTGGTGTACACGGAAGGAATGCTTTTTTACCGATTACAAGGTTTCCAACATTCATCGGGTGGAAGCCGTCTACGTCCTTTTCCGGCTTGATTGCCAGAAGAACTTTTTCTTCATCAATATGCTTTGGAAGCGGCAGCTGAACCAAAATTCCGTGAACAGAATCGTCATTGTTCAGTTCATCAATGATTTTCAGTAATTCATCTTCTGAGGTTGACTCCGGAAGATGCATGCTACGGTCTGCCATTCCAACTTCTGCAAGAGCCTTCTGCTTTCCTGTTACATAGGATACGCTTGCAGGATTTTCTCCGACAAGAATTACAGCAAGACAAGGTGTGATTCCTTTTGCCTTAAGCTCAGACACTTTTTCTGCTACTTCTCCGCGGACCTGTGCGGCAATGGCTTTTCCATCGATAATTTGTGCATTCATATTGTTACTTTCCTCTATATAGTTTGTTTCTAATTGTAAAAACCTGCTAAAAAATGTATAGTTAAAGCCCGCGGATATCTGATATAATACCAGCGGAATTTATCTTAGCAGAATACATTATAGAAAATCGTGAGGAAAAATGAAACGTATTCTTTTCATAATCGGAGCAATTTTACTGTTTGCGGCACCGATTTTTTCACAGACAGAGGAAGAAAACGGTAATAATGATAAGGATGAAGAAAATATAGTCCGCAAAGAAGATGATGTTTATAAAATGAACGGAAAAGGCGATCAGTTTATAAAGATTGGAATTATGCCTAACTTTCCAATGAATTTCGGTGATAGTCTTTATATTGGCGGCGTTGCACAGCTTGGTTATTATAGATTTCTTACAGGGTGGTTTGGGCTTGGCGCAGAACTTATGGCCGGCTATAATCCGACTTTAGGAAGCAATGTTCTTACTTTTGTTCCTATTACTTTGGGTGCAATGTTTCAGCCTTCCGTATGGAAATTTGAATTTCCTATTTTTCTTTCTGCCGGAATGGCATTTGAAACTTGTTCTAACAAAAAATATTTCCCGGGATTTGCAGGAAAGGTTGAAACCGGTGTGTTCTACCGCATTACAGAAGGATGGTCTGCAGGAATCACAGGTCAGTGGCTGTATTTGGGAGAATGGTATACAGACACTGATAATGCAGATTCTGATTATGGTTCTTTTACCCAGGTTTCAATATCTGCCCGTTATCATTTTTAATTTGGAGCTGACATGAAAAAGTTTTTTATATCTGTGTTTTTTGCTTTATTCTTACTTTTCAGTTTTACGGGCTGTTATGATGCCGTATTTCAGGCTATCAGGACTGAAGTAGAATTGAGCGAATCTACTGTAACGGGATTTGTAAATGGAATTGTAAGGTTTTCTCCAGAAGGCTCTACAAAGCAGTTCTTGTTCCTTGCAAACGGCGTTATTCAGGTAAAAGATGCAACCATTGACTCATCGGGTTATTGGTATGAGCTTTCAGGTCTGGGACTTCCTAGCAAAGTTACGTATTCTTATTATGACGGTTCTTTTTCCGGCGAGCATATTTTCAAAATGGCTGCTGATGATAAATATGTATATGCTCTTTCTTATGCTCCTTATTATGATGAGGATAAAAGCCGCAACGTACCAAAAAATCTGTATTTGTATGCATGTAAGCCAACTCTTGGAGCATCGGGATTCCTTGATTTTTCTAGTGGATGGCATCGTGTAGCTGTAATAAATGATAGGATCCTCAAGTATGTAAATCTTTTGGACTCTTCATATTACAATATGAATGCCAGTATTCATCTTTTCTGTACGAATGCACCTAAACCGGAACATAGAAAGGCATATATCCGTATTGCCGGAAGTTCTCCGTATTCATACAGCGTTTTAAACGAGACTTATTGGGCTGTATATGAACTTAACGGAAAGGATGATCCTGTACTTTTGAACTGTGCTTCCCAGGCTGAACTCACTTATGATGAAACAAAGAAAGATGTTTTTGTAAATAAAAATGTCCTTGGAGCCGTATGGTTTAAGGACGGAGTTCTTTTTACAACTACTATGAATCCTGCAACGAACGAAACTTTGACAGCTGATCCAACTCAGGTGTATATAGCCGGACAGTTCAATCTTGCAGGCTATGCATTGCTTAACAGTTTTAGTCTTACAACATATAACGATGCGTCTGTAAATCTGGAAGGAAAAGTTGCAGTTTACAGCAAGACAGACGGTAGTATAGTTTTTTATGAAGGAACGGTAAATACAATAAAAGCATATCTTGCTGGAATGAGTGCAATGTTCAAGGGATCGGACGGAAATTACGGCACTTTGGCTACAGTAGGAATGCCTGACTGCATATCTACAACAGTTATTGCTTCTAGTTCTACAATTTGTTCTATGGCGGTTTGTTCTGATGCCATTCTCTTGGGAACCGGTAGTTTCCGTTCTTCTGGTAACGGAATATTTAAAGTTACGCTTGATTCTGTTGGAACCCCTGCTAATACCACTGCTAATTTTGCAACGAATGCAGATTCTGTAATGACAAAACCGTATATAGTTCGTTCTTTGCTGAACGTATATCCAGAAAGAAAAGAAGTTGAAACAATATTGTATTCGTCGATGGACTTCATTTATACGGAATCAACGGCAGGAACTACAATTGAAAACCGCGGTGTATGGTCTTATTATCCGTCAAAACTTGAATGGAACAGAGAATAAGTAGCATACAATTTTTAGAAATTATTGTATTCAGTGCAGTGATTTAAAAAATCTGTTTTTGACTGTGTTGTTCTGGCTATATATAAACATATTTTATTGAAAAAGCTGTGCTTGTGCGCAGCTTTTTTTTATTCAACTTAAGTTCTGCTGTAATTTCTGCATTGCCGGACCATGGATCATTTTCTTTTGTTTTTAAATAGAACGAGGATTTAAGGAAAAAAATTGTTCCGCGCGTGGTGGGAAACTTCACTTGGGCGGAGGAACGGTAGATCGCGGTGTATGCATCCGGCGCAATGCTGCATGAACAGGAAATGGACGGAAGAGGTGTTTTGTTTACAGAAAAACGGGCGCTTGCTGTGTAGGTCGCCGGAATCAGGGAAGAAGTGTACGGGGATTCTGGTTCTATGTCTGAAATTTGAAATGAAATAAATTCTGTTGTATTTTTCGTCCGTATTTCTGTGCCGATCAGGGCTTTTGCAAAGAATTTTGGATCTCCGTCTTCCTGAATCTTGTCTTCCAGCATAAAACAAAGTCCCGTTTTTATTCTTGCAGAATTTTTAGGTGTATACATAATGAAGTATGGATTTATCTTAAAAAGCGAAACTGTTTTTATTATTGATCCAGAAGAATTTATGATTGAAGGTGAGGATGCTGAATATGCAGAAAAATTGATTCTGCAGTTATTCAGTTTTATTGAGTTTTCGCAGGAAAATGAGTATTTGAATTTTTCGCGCGTATCATGAGGAGATTCAAATATTCCTGTTGAAATCTGGCTTAGAAAATGTCTGCTTGTAAAAGATGCCTGTAAATTCTGGCAAAAAAGCCTGCTTTCGGGAATCATCGTATGATTGCAGAACCAGCCGGATGTCTGTGTTCCAGCATAAAAATTCCCGACTGTGTACGAAAATGACAATAATCCCCGGCTTGAATTTCCTACCGCCAGAATTGCGGAAAAAATATTTTCTTCGTTTTCATTCATTAAAAATGAAAGTCTTATTCTGTTTACAATGGAATTTTTCAAGTGATAATTAAAGTCCAGAGCTCCTGCTAAAGGTTTTTTATAATCGTTTCCTGTCGGGAGGTTGATTTTCATTCCTGCAGCATTAAGTGATGGCGTAGAAAATGCAGAAGCTGTATTTGAAAAAAAAGGTCGCTGGAATTTACTTGTACTGCCGGCTGCCTTGATTTGCCCGAAGCTAAAAGTAAGTGGTACATATGCTTCTATCAATTTATCCAGGTTCAACGATGCGGCCCACGCAGCCTCGTGAATTTCCGGCTCTTCTTCAAATTTGATGTTTTCTTCTTTCCATGCAGCTTTCATTGTAAGACCGTTTAAAAAAAGAGTTCCAGCCACATTGATCGAATAGTCATTGTCCTCCGGTTCGTCCTGAAATATTCGTACTGAATCTCGCATACTGATATTCAGCTGCCTGTAAAGTGCAGGTTTGTCGATCTGTTTTTTTCTGTTTTCTGTATAGGCTGATCCAGAAATTGAAATTTTTAGGATCATTACTGCTAAAAAAAGATTTTTAAATGAAATTTTCAAATTTTTTCTCCTGTACAAAGTGTTGGAAATTTACACCTTATATGTACGGGATTAGAGGTGAAAATCTGCATTTACCGATTTTTTTAGTTCGAGCTTTTAAAATAAATAAGCCCCGATTCACTCTGTCCGGGGTTCGTTCTAATTAGGATTTACTATAATTAAAAAATTGAAGTCAAGGCTCAGCATATGCATGCCTTGACTCAGCGTTTTCAGACTCAGAAAATGTTATCAACTAGTCTTCTGTTGTTGTGCTCGTAACGTAACCTGCTGAATTTTTGAACGTATCGATTTTTGCAATCTTTCCGCACCAGTATTCAGCTTCGGTTTTTGTTGTGTACGGACCGACACGAACGCGGTAGTACATCTGGTTTTTCTTGTCAGTGTATGTAAATACATCGGCAGTTATCTGATTCTTTGCAAGTTCTTCTCTAGCTGCATCAGCACTCTTTCTGCTTGTAAGTGAAGAAACCTGAACCCAGTATCTTGTGATCATCGGCTTTTTTGGTTCAGCCTTAACCGCAGATTTCTGAATGTTTCTTGCAGGTTTTGCAGCAACTTTCTTTGTTTCCGTTATTTTTATGCTTGTTTTAGTTTCATTTGCATAAGATTTATCAGTGTCGTTTTCTGTCGCGGCATTATTTTTTGCAATGACATTTGGGGTTACAACAGTTTTCGTCTTAATCTGGCTTACCTGAGCCGGTGGATTCAAATCTATTGTTGTCGTTGTGTTTACTGCCGGTGCTGTAAGATTTTTACTGTCTGTATCTTTTGCGTAAATTGTTGCATTTTCTGCATGAACCGTAAGATCTTTTACGCGGATATCTTTGGGTGTTTCTGTTTCAAAATCAAATCCTGATCTGACAGAAGAAGCTGCGTTTTCAGTGTTATAATCAGAATCTTCATTTTCATCGTCAGAAAGCTTCTGGTCTGACATGGCTGCAAATGCTGTTTCAGGAGCTTCTGCTTGTGCCGGTGCCAGCGAAATCCATCCGTTTGAAGTATTTTTGTTTCCGCTGTTAGCAGCCGCAATTGACTGAGGATTTTTTGTCGCTGGCGAATAAATCATAAGTGCTGCTCCTAAAACAACCAGAAGAAAAACTCCTACAGCAGCAATAATCCATAATAATCTTTTCTGTTCCATATCGCATTCCTTTGCGGTCTTTTCCCGACCCCTTACTTTTCTATCGGAATATGCGAAAATTTGTTTAGTATTTTTTTTACATGTCAGGCTTTTTTCACCCCTCTTTTAAGAGCTAAAAAGGAAGTTGTACCGCAGATTAGATAGTTGATACGTAAAAGCGCAACGTATATCAATATATGTGTAAAAAATCAGATATCCCCTGTACGCCCCGTTTGATCTCCAGGCCTGACAGGAAGATTTTCAGCACAAAGACATTGTACACTCTAGTAGAGAATGTAAGCATTGTCATTTTTTTTAGTTTAGTCAGCTCTTACGTCTTTTGTTCTGCAAAACAATTCTTCGATCCGGCCGGTTCAAACGCTGTATACATCCGAATCGGCAAATGTTTTAGTAATTTTTCACAATTTCTATCTGAATTCCAAATGAGGTATATTCCGAAAGCAGGTTTTTCTGGGTTTTAAAACGCTGAAGAATTTGACGAGTTTTCATGTGGTCCCTTTTTTTTGCACGGAAAAAGCGGATAAGACTTGGAGCGGTTACGAAAACTATTTTTTCGCAGAGTTTCAAAAGTTCCGGGGTTTTGTAAAGGACTGTTGCATTTATGATTATGTCTCTGCCTGGATTTTCTCTTATAAAATCTTTGGTAAGGAAAGTTACAGCCGGATAAACAATTTGTTCCTGTTTATTTAAAAGTCTGGGATTGTTAAAAATCAGCGTGCCCAGATTCCGTCTGTTTAAGGAGCCGTCTGCGTTTTTTAAGTTTATGCCTTTTTTTTCGGCATCATCAGAAAATGTAGAAAAAATCACATCTTCATTCTGTTTAATTGCTGTATGAACAAGAGTGTCTGCATCTATGCTGAGCCAACCCTGTCTTTCGTATTTAGAACAGATGTAATTTTTCCCGGCGGCCATAGGGCCCGTTATACAGATTATCAATGGAATTCTCCCCAATTTTTACCGTATTCAATTGAAACTCTGAGAGGAACATTTAGTTTTACAGCGTTTTCCATTTTATCTCTTACAATAGAAATTGTTTCTTCTATTGTCCTGCTGTCATCTGGGCATTCAAAAATTAGTTCATCGTGAACCTGAAGTAAAAGCCGTGCGCCATTATTTTTTTCTTTTAAGGCTCGGTTTACGTCTAGCATTGCTTTTTTTACTATGTCGGCAGCGCTTCCCTGAACCGGAGTATTTATTGCAATACGTTCTGCACCTGATTTTTCAAGCTTATTGCGGCTGTTTATATTTGCAATCGGGCGTCGTCTTCCAAAGATTGTGGTTACGAAGCCTTTTTTTTCTGCGGAAGAAATCGTTTCGGCCTTAAACTGCGTAATGGCAGAATAAAGTCTGTCGTAATTTTCTATAAATTCGGCTGCCTGGGTGCGGCTTATACCTAAATCATTTGCAAGACGGAATGCGCTCATACCATATATAACACCGAAGTTTATGGTTTTTGCCGTACGGCGCATTTCTGGTGTAACAGCATCCGGTTCTACTGAATAAATCAGGGCTGCCGTTGCTCTGTGAACGTCTGTTCCTTCAATAAAAGCCTGGCTCATGTGTTCATCACCGGAAAGGTGTGCCAGAACTACAAGTTCAATTTGGGCGTAGTCGGCAGAAATAAGGATTTTACCTTCTGGTGCGCTGAATGCGCTTCGTATACGGCGTCCGGCTTCATTCCTTACAGGAATATTCTGAAGGTTCGGTTCCCGGCAGGAAAGCCGGCCGGTAGCAGTTCCCGTCTGTACAAAATCAGTGTGAATCCTGTCTTCGCAGTCGGTCAGAGTAGGAAGTGTTTCTACATATGTGGAAAGCAGCTTTGTAAGTTCACGGTATTCAAGAATCATTTTTGGTACTGGATCGTACATTGCAAGTTCTTCCAAGACTGAGGTGTCTGTAGAATAACCGGTCTTAGTCTTTTTTCCTGGTTTAAGTTTTCTTTCTTCAAAAAGAACAGTTTGCAGCTGCTTAGGAGATGAAATATTAAATGAATGACCGACTTCATCGTAAATCGCTTTTTCTGCATCGGCGATACCCTGTGAGAGTTCTCCGTGGTACTGGTGCAGAGCGTCCTTATCAAGATGAATTCCAGCAAGTTCCATGTTTGCAAGCACAGGAACTAAAGGCATCTCTATGTTCATGTAAAGTTCGTACAGTCCGGCATTGTTTAAAAGAGGCAGAAGATAATTCCATAATTTTAGCGTAAAATCCGCATCTTCGGCTGCATAAGGGATAGCCTGTTCCAATGTAACGTCGGCAAACGTCTGCCCTTTTGAAACTATATCGGAAAATTCAATTCCCTTAAGTCTTAGCAGAGCTTCGGAAAGTCCTTCCAAGCTGTAGGAATTCTTTCCTGTTCTATCGGAATTTAAAACCCATGCGGCAATCATTGTATCGCATATTCTGCATTTAAAAGAAATTTCTTTATTATCAAAAAGTCCTGTAGATGCCAGAACTTTAAGATCAAATTTTCCGTTATGCATTACAATTGTGACATTTTTATCTTGAAAAATGCGTTTAAGTTCTGTGTATGCCTCTTCTTTAGAAAGACCTTCTGAATCGAACAGCGAGGTATTCTGCGAAATCGGAATATATACGGCAGAGCCTTCTTCACAGCTAAGACTGAATCCGATTATATTCGCTGATATTGTATCAAGGCTGTCTGTTTCGCAGTCAAAAGAAATCAGTCTTTTTGAAATTGCTTTATCTATGAATTCTTTCAGTTTTGCTGCTTCTGTTATTGCAATGTAGTTACCTTTGTTTTGCACTATGGGCGCGGCATTTTCATCAGTGAATAGAAAGTTTTTCCCCATGTTGTTTGCTGCATGAGACTCAGTTTCAAGAGTGACCGCGGTTTCTGCTGCAGGAACCGCGGAAGAAGTTCCATCCGGCAGTTTTACAGGCTGACCGTTCTGAACAGCAAGTTCTGCATATTGCTTTGAAACGACTGTAGCTTCAAAGCAAATAAGTTTTTCTGCTGCAGCGGCAAAATCAGGTGTCATAGGAGAGGACAGGACTTTATCTATTTCCGGGCATGGAACTTCATCAAAAAGACGGATCAATTTTTGAGAAAAAAAAGCATTTTCTTTCCCGTCGATAAGTTTTTTTTGAACTGCACCTTTTATTTCGTCAATATGCTGGTATATTCCGTTAAGGTCGTTGTAATCTGCAAGCAGCTTTGCAGCTGTTTTTACACCTATACCTTTTACACCGGGAACATTATCTGCAGTATCTCCATAAAGCGAAAGAAGATCCAGCAGTTTTTCTGGTTTTACGCCCCATTCTGCTTCTACACCATCTGCTCCAGTTATTTTCCAGGCCGAGCCTGCATCCGGTTTTAGAATTTGTGTGTGTTCTGTAACAAGCTGCATTAAATCCTTATCACCAGAAAGAATTCGGCACGGTCGGCTCTGCTCCTCGCACTTTCTTGCGACTGTGGCAATAATATCGTCTGCTTCGTAACCATCGCATTGAAGGATTGGAATTCCTAAAGCTTGTAATATTTCGCATATCCAAGGAATCTGTGCATGTAGGTCATCCGGAGTTTTATTACGGGTTGCCTTGTATTCCGGATACATTTCGTGCCGGAAAGTCTTTGTCTTTGAATCCATGGCGGCGTATATATATCCCGGTTTATAGTGCTGCAATATGTAGTGCAGGTTTCTGAAAAAGCCGAACAGTGCGCTTATATTCTGACCTTTTGAGTTTGTAAGAGGTCTGTTTATGAATGCAAAATAGCAGCGGAAAATAAGTCCGTAAGAATCAAGTATGTATACTGTTTTGTCGTTGTTTTCTATCATAACGCTATCTTAGCGGATTTTACAGCAGAAAATCTATAATGAAAACTTCGAAAAACGGGAATTATGAAGATCGTATTCGTTATATCAACAGTATTCCTTAAATTTCTTTCAGTGCTGTCTTTATGTCTTCCATATTATATTCTGTTCTGTTGTTTTGAGCGGCAACAATAGCTGCGCGGTTTATTACAGATTCAATCTGTGCACAGCTGAAGCCGTTAAAATTGCGGGCAAGATCTTTGATGTTTATGTTTTCTGCCGGCTTTTTATTCTTTGAATAAAGAGCAATAAGTTCTTCACGGGCGGAAGTGTCTGGGTAGGGTACAGTATATTTTGCATCAAAACGTCCGGGGCGGATGAGTGCTGGATCAAGAGCTTCCCGGCTGTTTGTCGCTGCCATGACAAGGATCCCGTTGTTAGGATGAAAACCGTCCAGTTCATTTAAAAGCGCCGTAACAATCCTTGTGTTTTCAGTTTCAATTGCAGAACCGGAATAGTTTCTTCTTGTTCCTATTCCGTCAAATTCATCAATAAATACAATGCATGGAGCTTTGCGCCTTGCTTTTGCAAACAGAAGCTTTACTTTTGCCGGTCCGATCGCCATGAACATGCTTTCAAAATCAGTGGCCTTTGCTGGAATAAAATTAACTTTTGCTTCACCGGCAAGGGCTCGTGCAAAAAGTGTCTTTCCATTTCCTGGAGCACCCTCAAGCAGAATTCCTTTTGGTAGCCTTATTCCTTTTGCCTTGTATTCTTTTGGATTTTTAAGAATATCCGCAATCTGCAGCATGTCTTTTTTTAGAGGTTCCATGCCGACAATGTCGGAAAATTTTACGCCGGTTTTAGAAATGGTTTTAAAAGTATTCGGACTGATAAATTTTCTGAACACAAACAAAATTACTCCAAAGAAAATCACGTAAAATGCAATATCAAAAATTATGGAAAGAATCTCAGTTCCGTCTTTTTCTTCCTTTACGATAATGTCATTCAGCATAAGGTATTCTTTCAGAGTCGGAGATCCTGGATTTTCCGTCTGAAATTCAGTGGAATCGCCACAGTAAGTAAATCTTATTTTGTCAGAACTTATAGTAACCATTGAGATTTTATTTTCTGCCGCATCATTGTAAAAAGTCTTGAACGGAACATGTTCAATGTTTTTTGTAAAATAAAAATATGCGCCTACGGCAGCCAAACCTGCAAAGGCTGCAATTAAAATCATTCTGTTTTTCTTCATATATACATTATTGTGAAATTGT
>JAFOSK010000136.1 GCA_017392945.1 Treponema sp. | reverse complement strand
TTCTTGAAGCACTTCATACACTTACAAATTTAAGCGATGTATACGGGCTTGTTGCAGAAAAGCTTAGCAACAATGTAAACGTCCTTGAAGGTTCAAAAAACAGTTTGGGTGCGCGTTTCAAGCGTTTTATCCGCAAGATATTCAATCTAAAAGAGCCAGAACTTATATACACATTCATAATTGTTGATCAAAAGAAAGGTACAAAATCTTCCAGATCAATTGATATCCGTATATTCATAGGCAATATTATCAGAAAGTCCAAATTTTATGCAGCACTTGCAAACAAAGCAGGGCCTGAGTTCCATAAGGTTAAGACATTTGAAGAAAATGCAATCCTTGAATTTACAAACAAGAATATAATGGAAAACCAGGAAATTCTTTTGCTTCTTGATGCCGGAGATGAATATTTCAAACAGAATGTCCCTGCTAATGAACGCGCTAAAATCAAGGGACTTAAAATGGATCTTATAACGATAAAAAATATTGTTGTAAAATCCATTCAAAAAAGAACAGAATACTGTTCATACATAGAAGAACAGGATCAAATGCGAAAACTTGGAATAAAATAATGCAGATACTATTACGTCAAATCATCCTGAAATCAATTGCCTCAGTTATTTTTCTTGCTGGCAGCATGGTTTTTTCTCTGGAATCTGCTATAAATCCAGAGCTCCAGGAAAATTTTACGATTATCGTGAGCAGCCATAATTACGACCTTAACCCTCATACAGCCTCTTACAGTGCCGAAGCCCAGCTTCTTACAGGTCTGTATGAAGGTCTTTTTACTTATGATCCTATAAGCCTGGAACCAGTTCCTGCAATAGCAGAATCATACCGTATTTCAAGGGACAAAAAACGCTGGACTTTTATCTTAAGAGAAAACGCAAAGTTCAGCGACGGTACACCTATACTTGCAACTGACATAGTTCAGTCATGGTTAAGACTTATTGCAAATCCAAATGCAAGCTATTCTTCTCTTTTTGACATAGTTCAGGGAGCCGCAGCTTTCAGAACTGGGCGAGGAAATTCGGATAAAGTAGGTATTTTTGCCCCGGATGACCACACAGTTTCGGTTCACCTTACAGCACCGGCTTCTCATTTACCCAAACTGCTCTGCATGCCGGCATTTTCCGCAGTAAAAGAAGACCTTTCGATCTTTTCAGGACCTTTCGTCTTTTCAGAGATAAAGGACTCTTCATTCATATTCAAAAAAAACGATCAATATTATGACAGTGAAAAAGTTCCGCTAAAGCAGATTACAATAATTTTATCAAGCGATGAAAATGAAAATACATTCGCATACAACACTGGAACCGCCGACTGGGTCAGCTCGGGTTTTAAGACCGACAACCTTCTTTCAAAAGATTCCGTTCAGCTGTGCGCTGAATTTGCAACCCAGTATTTTTTCTTCCGCATACGCGATAATGTATGGAAAAACAAAGAACTCCGTGCAGCGGTTCTTGAAGCTGTACCTTGGGATGATCTCAGGGCAAATTCGTATGTAAAGGCAACAACTCTTGTTTATCCGCTCGCCGGTTACCCTATTCCGCAGGGATATGTCTATACTGACAAAAATGAAGCCGAGCTTCTTATGGCAGAAGCAAAAAAATCGCTCGGGATTGATAGTAACGAACGACTCTGCCTTAAATTTGCACTTCCAAACAGCGAATATATGATAAAAAAAGCTGAACTACTTAAATCTGCATGGGAAGAAATAGGTGTTGATCTTGAAATAATTAAAATCCCTGACAACGAATACCTTTCAAAAATTACTGACACAGATGCAGACATTTTTTCTTACACATGGATTGGTGATTTTGCAGATCCACTAGCTTTCCTTGAACTTTTTAGAGGAAATTCAACAATGAATGTCTCAAACTGGCATGACGAAGAATACGATGCGCTTTTGGACAAATCGGCACTTTATACAGATCAGACACATTCAGAGCTACTTTCTAAAGCCGAACAGATTCTTCTGGATGAAGCCGTTATTCTGCCCGTCCAGCATCCGGTAAGCGTAAACGTAATCAACCTTACGACTGTGGGAGGCTGGGCACTGAACGCATTTGACATTCATCCGTTGAAATATCTTTTTAAGAGAGAACCAAAAGAACAGATTCCCGATATCGCAATGCTTACAAGAACACGCTAAAGAATAATCTTGCCATTACTGATATCCTTTAGTTTTCCAGCAAGAACCGTATATTCATCAGAGGCAATCTTGCCGCCAACAGACACAAAAGCACCAAAGTTTTCAGAAATATCTGCCACATCAAGAGTCTCTAGAAAACGCTTTACGGTTTGATAAAGCGTGTAGTCACATTCAAAATAAAAGTCCAGGCGTGCAACATACGGAACAAAAAGAAATGAGGAATCGGCGGCAGCAAGCACTTGCTTTGCACAATCGCCGTACGCTTTTACAAGACCTCCGGTTCCCAGAAGAGTTCCTCCAAACCAGCGTGTAATCGTAAGAAGTGTATTAGTACAGTCGTGTCCCTTAAGTACATCCAAAGCAGGCCGTCCAGCAGTTCCGCCAGGTTCACCGTCATCGCTCATTCCAAGGATTTCCCCGCCAAGTCCGAGCACAAAAGCATGAACGACATGCGTAGAATCTGCATAGCGGGCCTTTTGATTTTTTATCAGACTTCTTGCTTCTGACTGCTCACTGCAGGGAAATAATTCGCTTACAAAACGAGATCCCTTTACAATTAATTCGGTCTTAACATGATCTTTCAGAATGTTCATTTTTCGTTCTGAGTGGCCTTAACTTCTTCAACGGTCACAGATTCAACTTCCTTCGCCGTAACACGTGTACCCAAAGCCTTAAGCCCTTTTTCCATAAAGTCCTGAGCCTTGAATTTTTCCGAAAGAACTTTTATCTTAGGCTTTTTGATATAATTCAACGTAAACGTAAAATTCTTACGTGTATCAACATGAATGACTTCCATTCCGTCTGGTGCAAAGAAATAATCACGGTTCATTATGTATGCAGAAATCTTACACCGCTTTACATAAACATAATTTGTTTCCGGATCACGGTACAATACGGTAAACAGGACTTTTGACAGAGATTCTTTGTCAGCAAAACCACAGTAACGCAGATCTGGGCCTACAAAAATCTTATCAGGAGCTTCTGTAATTGAATAAATTCCGCTCTTTCGCACATAAAGGATGCGGTCAAACGGAGTAATCTTCATAATTTCTACGCCGCCGGAAACCTGAGTTCCCAAATTTCCGTCTTTTTCGTTATAACGGAGGGGCGTATTTCTCTTAACAACAGATTTTACGTCCACAGCTTTGATATTTGTAAGAGTTGTTTTTCTTGCGCATACTTCCGGATCAAGTTTCTGCTCAATTCCTGTCAGGTAGCTGATTGCGTAATCTACAATATGCTTTAAAAGACGTGCGATTTCCTTAAGACGTGCATTTATAGCCTGAACTTCCTTGCGGTTCTTGTTCATGTCGTAAAGGGAAATGCGGCGGATAGGTATTTTAAGAAGGTGTTCAACATCGTCATCTGTTATAGGACGAATCAATTCCGAACTGAACGGCTCAAAACCATCTTTTACGGCCTTGTTTACAGCGGCTTCTGTCTTCATCTCTTCGATTGATTTATAAATTCTTTCCTCAACAAAGATTCGTTCCAAAGTCCTGAGGTGAAGTTTTTCCATAAGTTCAGCTTTTTCAAGCTCAAGTTCATCATGAAGAATCTGTGTAAGCTGCTTTGCATGATAGCGGATTACCTCTGTGCAAGTCATTTGTACCGGCATGTTATCTTTGATTACCAACAGATTACAGTAAACCGTCTTTTCACAATCCGTAAATGCATACAGAGAATCCACAACGTCCTTTACATAAACACCGCGAGGCAATTTTATTTCAATATTAACTTCCTTTGCAGTATAGTCGTTAATGGATGCGATTTTTACTTTTCCGTTCCGGGCAGCCTTTTCAATCGAATCCATAAGACTTTCTGACGTTGAACCGTAAGGAAGCTCTGTAATTACGATTTTCTTTTCATCGCTTGTATCCATTTTTGCACGGGTAATAAGCTTTCCCAAACCATCCTTATATTCAGAACAGTCTATAAGTCCGCCAGTCTGAAAATCAGGATAAAGCTGGAATTTTTCACCACGAAGACATGCCTTTTCTGCCTGAATGACTTCAAGAATATTGTGACTCATAATCTGAGTACTCATACCGACTGCAATTCCTTCTGCACCCATTATAAGCACCAGCGGGAGCTTCGCTTTAAAAGCGACCGGTTCCTTGTCACGTCCGTCGTATGTATCTACATAATCAGTAATAGCAGGATTAGTATTAAGAATATCCCTTGTTATAGGACGAAGGCGGCATTCAATGTATCGGGGAGCAGCCGCACTATCGCCGGTGTAAAGGTTTCCAAAGTTTCCCTGCTTATCTATAAATATTTCTTTATTTGCAAGATTTACAAGAGCTGTATAAATTGAAGCATCTCCATGAGGATGGTAAGCCATTACTTTACCGACAACGTTTGCAACTTTAGAAAAGCGTCCGTCATCGTTTCTGATGAGCGTATGAATAATACGACGCTGAACAGGCTTAAAGCCGTCAATAATTTCCGGGATTGCACGATCCCTGATTACATAACTTGCATACTGAATGAAATTCTGATCAAAAAGATTTTTTACAAATGCCATTTTCCCCACCCGGCAAAAAACAATGAGAGTTTAATTTTACAAAAGATTCCTTTTACTGTCAAACTGGAGTTTGTAAGAGATTTGCGTAAGAAACGTAAATGAATGCGGCAACAAAAAAGCTCCGGAACCTGCTTGCTTCCGGAGCTTTTACAGCTAGTCTGCCAAGTTATCCTGAATCAAAAGCTTAAGGCATGATACAGAAGGATCAGATGCTTGAGCAACTTCGTTTTCTATGCTTTCTTTTGTCAGAGATATGCCGACTTTTCCGGCAAGAATCTTAGTTCTGTCAGAGATATCAAGGAGGTTTCCGCCTGCACAAGCAATAACGACATCCTTATCCTTCATGAATTCTTCAAACTGAGAAATAAACTTATCTGTATCAAGACGTACGTTATGCAGAAAGTAGATTGCTGTAAATCCATGTATTTTTGCAAGTTTCTGGCAACATCGTTCAAGACGCTTTGAAAATTTTGTTCCAAGATCAGTTTCTACAACATTTTCAGCAAATACAAAAAGAATTCGCTGTGTATCTCGCTGGATTCCTGTATTCTGTTGCGCAGCCTTTGCAGTTTCAAACATAAGGTTCTGCATAAAAATCTTATCACTTGAAGAATCAGCAGAAGAAGCCGCCGGAGCAGGTACCTCACCGACATCTTCTTCTGTAGTTTCAGGATCAGCTTCTACAAGTTCTGCATCTTCTCCTGTCATAAGCTTATTTGCTTCAAGTTCTGCATCAGAAGCAACAGGGATATCAAATATAGAAAATCCTCCTGCATCTTCTTCCTGCCCCATAATTTCTTTAAGTCTGTCTTCCATAGAGCCTTCGCGTTCAACAGGAACTTCAATCTGAACGACAGGCGTATGGCTATATTCTTCCTCACCCTTGCTTTCAAGTTTGGAATTTTCAATTTCTTCTTCCGTTGCTTCAGGAATATCCATTATTGAGAAATTGCCTTCATCATACATCTTGTTCTGACCAAGAATTTCGGCAAGTTTATCTTCCATTGATTTTTCAGCTGATCCAGCATCTGTCATGACGACCTCCTCAGAAACTTGTGATGCATTATTTACCGGTTGTTCGATTTCGTTTTCCACAGGCGCTCCAATTTTTTCATTTTCGTTAAGAATGATTTCAACATCCTCATTATTATCATCTTCGGATTCATCGTAAGATATAATGGAAGGAGTTTCCCCCAAATCATCTTTTAATGACGGAACATCATTCTCATTTTTATTTTCTATTCTAATAAGTACAGTTTCTATTCCGCCGGAATTCTTTCTGTATAAAACCTGACATTCTTCATCAGTCTTGAAATTCGGATTTTCATCACTGATTCTTATATGGCGGAGATTAGGGCAATCTTTAAGCCAGTCGTCATCAAGCTCAGACAGACCTTTAGGCAGAACTATCGTCGTAAGGCTTTCGCAATTTGCAATGGCCCCTGTACAAATCTTTGTTACGGAATCAGGAATAACCATAGTTGTAACCGAAGAACAGCCGTCAAATACGCCTTCCGGCAAAGTCTTTACGCCGTTACAAAATGGGATTTCCTTAAGACTGGAACAGTCCGCAAAAAGTCCCTCGGTAAAATCTTCGACCTCTACAGGCATATCAACCTTTACAAGCGACTTACATCCGCAGAACATAAAAGGAGAAAGTTCCTTTAAATTTCCCGGTAGACATACAGACTCAAGTTCCGTTGAATTACAAAAAAGATTTGCACCCACAGATTCAACCGATTCCGGCAATACGATATTCTTTAAAGAGCAGCATGAAAATGCTTCCTCTTCTATTCTCTTTGGTCCATAAGGAACAGTACCTGTAAATTCAGATGACGCACTGTCTATACCAACAACACAGTTTTCATCATCAGAGTATACAAGACCATTTTTCTTTGTAATTGACTCATCCATAGATTCTATTTTAATTCGATTTTGCTATGTTCGCAAGAAAAAATACTTATTTGATTAAAAATTAACACCCACAGAAATTACATACTGCCACTTATTTCTGTTGATATTATATGCAGCCCCCATTACGACAGCAGGAAATGCCACCTGCTGAAGATAAAGCTTTCCGCCAAACCCCGGACCACTTGCAGACTTAAAGGTATCATCAAAGTCATGAGCAATGACGTATTCATAAGACCCATAAAGCGAAACAGTTCCGAATTTTCGTTTTAACAAAGCGATCTCTACAGTAAAACTGGTTCCCGCTATAAAATCAGTCCTGAATTTTGAATCAAGAATACTAGATCCACCTGAGCTTTTAGAAAGCCAGAACACCTCATTCTGATTGTACGTAAATGCGCCTGAACCGGAAAGGATTCCTCTTATGCGAGGAACAAAAGGAATCTGAAGTTCGCCTTTGAATGAACAACCTCCAATAAGCTTTTCATCCGAAGACCAGCCCAATTCGCCCCTGAGATTTGCAGACTGAGAAATAAGGTACCAGCCGTTCCAGTCAACATTTTGCAAAGAGAACGACATGGTACCCGCCCACTGATATAAGGCCGGATAATCATCAGTTTCAAGAACATCTGCCATATCAAAATGAGAGCCAATACTGCATGTAAAAAACGGAAGCAGTTTTTCGCTTACAGAAAGATCGGCGGCGGCCGTAAAGTATTTATTATCCATTACTGTATTGCCGGCAAAATCCAGAAATTTAAGATTTTTGCGGCTGAGCGAAGTATAAAAGGAAAGTCCAGGATGCCGTATGTCAACGGCAGGCTTTGAAAATGCGAGCATACCTGTCTGCACGGAAGGGCTGAAAACACCGCCGCCTACAAGCGTGTATTTCTTGCCGAAGGCATTCATATTCATAAGCATAAAGCCGCCCATAAATCCATCACTTGAATAAGAAGCAAACGGAAGCGGCAGAAACGTAATTTTTTCTTTAACCTTTACAACAATCACTGTATGCGGAGTTTCATCACCTTCAGAAGAAAGAGAGACATTTATCTCGCTGAACAGTCCCTGCGCCTGCAATAAAGTTTCTATTTCCTTTATATCTACATTTTCTTCTTCCATGCCGGTATATTTTTCAAGCAGTTTCTGAACATAGGATTCCTTTGTCTTTTTTAAGCCTTCAAAACGTACTTCAGAAACTTTTGAACCTTCCGCAAATGCATAGAAAGAAAATAAAAAAAACATAAGCAGGCAAATAAAGTGTCTCATAAAAAAATACTAACCGAAATAATAAAATAATTGCAATACATCCGTTATGTCTCAGGCAGCTTTCCTAAAAAAAATGCCGGTAGCACAATGCTACCGGCATCAGTAAACTTTCAGGCACCGCTTTAGATTTTGTTCCTGTCACGTAAAAACGCTTACGCATTTTTCTGCTATGCAAGACGTTCTCAAAATCCTCCGCACTGCCCAGATTTTGTTCACTCTTACTTATTCAAGTATTCAACTACAAGCTGCCCCATTTTCTTTGTGCCAACGAGTTTTCCAGCAGCCTTTACTTCGTCGATGTGGCTACCGGCGATATCACCTGTGCGCCATCCAGCGTCAAGAACATCGTTCACAGCCTTTTCAACAGCCTTAGCTTCTTTTTCAAGACCGAAGCTGTAGCGCAAAAGCATAGCAGCAGAAAGAATTGTAGCCAATGGGTTAGCCAGATCTTTACCTGCAATGTCAGGAGCAGAACCGTGGATTGGTTCATAAAGTCCAGGACCTTTTCCGTCTCCCAAAGAAGCAGAAGCGAGCATACCGATAGAACCGGTAATCTGGCTGGCTTCGTCAGAAAGGATATCACCGAACATGTTACTTGTAGCAATTACGTCAAACTGACGTGGGTTACGAACAAGCTGCATAGAAGCATTGTCGATGTAAAGGTAAGAAAGAGTTACTTCAGGGTAGTCCTTCTTTACGTCTTCTGCAACACGGCGCCAGAGCTGTGAAGAGTTCAAGATGTTTGCCTTATCTACAACGCAGAGTCTCTTCTGACGTTTCATAGCATATTCAAAGCCCATGCGAACGATGCGTTCAATTTCCGGGCGTGTATATTTTTCTGTATCCCATGCAGTATTCTGGTCTTCGCTTGTTCCGCGTTCACCAAAGTAAATACCACCAGTAAGTTCACGAACGATAAGGATATCAAGACCGTCGCCTACGATTTCGTCTTTAAGTGGACATGCATCTTTGAGCTGCTTCCACATAACGGCTGGACGAAGGTTAGCAAATACCTTCATACCACCGCGCATACCGAGCAAAGCTTTTTCCGGGCGGATTTCCGATGGAAGGTTATCCCATTTTGGACCACCTACAGCACCAAGCAATGCAGCATCAGACTTAAGACAAATATCAAGCTGATCCTGTGGAAGTGGATGACCGAACTTATCGATAGCGCAACCACCAGCCAAAACGTTTGTGTAATTCCATTTGTGGCCGAATTTTTTTGCAACAGCGTCAAGAACGTTAACAGCTTCTGCAACTACATCAGGACCGATTCCATCACCAGGAATCAAGGCAATAGTCTTTTCCATTTATATTTCCTCTATTTATTAATTTTTCTAAGCTAGACTAATTTTAGCGAATTAAAAAGGAATATTCAATTCAAGAGAAGTCTTAGCCGCAAAAATCAATTTTCGTAGAAACAGATATTCTAATTTCAGGGCACATCCCTTAAAAAAGACAAATGCTGCGCATTTTCATTTTTAAGGGCCGGGTGTTCCGCAGCCCGCTGACGCTCGGTCTCACTCCGTTCGCCTTTTGCTCCGCAAAACTGCTACATACCCTTGTGCATTAACCACATACAAAAAAATCCCGGAAACCAGGCTGTATTCTTATGACAGATTATTAAAATCTAATCAGCAGCCTAAAAACTTCTTTACTTCCGGCAAAAAACTTTCCCCTGCCTTCCGTCCTTCCTGATAGACTCTTTCAAGCTCATCGGGATTTTTTTCAGTACGACTTATGCCAAGAGGCTTATCAGGGCATATTACAAGAACTTCGCCTCGATCTGCCTTTTCAAAAATATACCGGGTCTGCTCATTATACATATTATGACGGTTTGCCATTGCCTTTACCAGTTCAGGATATTTACGCAGTGCAATTCTCATAAGCGGAATCAATTTATTCGGCTTTTTTACAAAATTCCGTGGCTGAGTCAAAATCACAACGTTATGGTCATAGCCTAAGCTTTCAGAAAATTTAAGCGGAATCGAATCCGTCATTCCTCCGTCTAAAAGCGTATAACCGTCAATTTTTACAGGCTTGGAAACCAAAGGCATACTGGCACTAGCGCGCATCCAGGTAAGATCGGCATCATCGCAAGTTTCAAGTTTTTTATAGACAGGCTTGCCAGTATCCGCATCGCTGGCCACAATATAAAATTCCATCGGATTAGAAGCATAAGTCTTAAAATCCAACGGATCCAGTTCCTTCGGAAGTGTATCATAACAGAACTTAGCCCCGTACATATCCCCGGTTGCAATAAGAGACCGTAAGCTACAATAACGCCAGTCTTTAGAAAATCTTTTATTATACCGTATCGACCTGCCAATCTGCCTGGACTTATAGTTGCACCCAAAAGTAGCTCCGGCACTAACTCCTACAGTCCCGCCAAATTCAATGCCGTTTTCCAGAAAAATATCAAGCACACCGCTCGTAAACATTCCGCGCATTGCACCGCCTTCTAATACTAAACCGTATGACATACGTATCTCCTAATAAAGCTCTTTCTTCAATTCCCCAATCAGTTCTTCACTTTTCTTAAAAGACGAGCTAAGCATATCCAGCAGTTCTGTAGTAGTATGAGTAACTTCCTCTTCTTTTACAAACGGATTTTTAATATCAAGATTCCAGCCGTTTTCGGCAATCTTTTCTACAGTAACTCTCCATGCCTGTTCGTTCTCAGTACGCTTGCCCCACCATTCTTTAAGAGAAGCAAATTCGCTCTTTTGAATTGGCTTTGTTTTTGAATAAGATTTCTGTCCTTCAGGAAGCTTGTGTTCCCAATACCAGATTTCTTTAGTAGATTCGCCCTTTGTAAAGAACAAAAGATTTGTAGCAACACTGGCATAAGGTTGGAAAACTGAGTTTGGCAAACGCACAATTGTGTGCACATTACACTGAGTCAAAAACTCTTCGCGGATTCTCTGCTTTACACCGTCGCCAGTCAAAGAACCATCAGGCAAAACAATAGCCGCGCGGCCACCATCACGCAGGTAGCGGATCATCAAGAGCAAGAACAAATCTGCACTTTCTGTAGTTCTGAATGCAGCAGGATAATTTGTTTCCACACCATCCGAAACGCTGGCACCAAAAGGTGGATTAGCAAGGATAACATCAACTCTGTCTTTTGCACCGATGCTTGTATACTCGCGGTTTAAGCTGTCCATGTTCATCACATTCGGAACTTCAATATCATGCAGAATAAGGTTTGTAACGCAAAGCATAAAAGGAAGCGGTTTAAGTTCCTGACCACGAATCGTTTCTTCAAGCACCTTCAAATCTTCAACAGAATGAACATCCTGCCTTCTGATATTTTCAATAGCACTTGTCAAAAAGCCACCGGTACCACAGGCAGGGTCAAGCACTTTTTCGCCAAGACGTGGATTAATAATCTCTGTCATAATTTCTGTAACAGCGCGCGGAGTGTAAAACTCACCGTAGTTTCCGGCGCTCTGCAAATCACGCAAAAGACCTTCGTAAATATCGCCGAACATATGACGGTCTTCGCTGGCATTAAAATCAATCTCATTAAGCTTGTTCACAACCTGGCGGATTATAGTTCCGTTTTTCATGTAGTTGTTTGTGCCCGCAAAAATATCACGAATCAGAACAGCGCGCTTGTTGCCGGTAGAAACATCAAGATTCTGCAAGCCTGGAAAAAGCTTATTATCAACAAAATCCTTAAGTGCGTCTCCAGTCATGCCTTCACTGTCTGCGGCCCAGTTTCTCCATTGCAGCTCGCTCGGAATCACAGAAACATAATCATCGCTGATAAGCTCCATTTCGGCTTCCTTATCATCAATAATTTTAAGCGTAATCATCCATCCCAGCTGCTCCAACCTCTGAGCGTCACCGGAAACACCCGGATCCTTCCACATGATATTCTGCAATGTCTTTATAATTCCACCAATGTTTGGCATTTGTTTTGCTCCTTATCTCTTTTTCAACTTCTTTACATCTTCCAGGAATAAATCAAAATCACTCTGATAGATTCTGTCCTGAATTATGCGGTATTTTTCCCATTCAGTTTCTGCATGTTCCTTTGCGACTTCCATGCTGATTTTTCCTGCGTTAGTTAGAATCTCCTGTTCATTTGCCATCAAAATACGATCAAGATGCTTTGCCCAGTCTTCCATAGTCATAGGAATATTGCGGTTTGCCTGCATTTCAGCAAAATCCAGATATCCAGAAACAATTAATTCCAAAGAGTGAATTTCATCCTTGCTAAGATAATTCTTTGCAATCGAAACATCAGACTTTCTGATTTTAGCATCAGGACTTCCTTCCCAAGATGTAAGCCCCATGTTTTCTTTTGTACTGTCAGCACGTTCATAAATTAATTCAGCTGCTGTGTGTTTATGAATAGCCCAATGCAGCTTATTCTGAACCTTAGCAAAGAAATCTTTTGTAGTCTTTGCAGTTTTGTCGTAATCAATTGCAGTCGCATAAAGATCGGTAATTTTCTGGTAAAACTGTCTCTCAGAAATTCTGATTTCACGGATTTCTTCAAGCAAACGCTTAAAATAATCCTTTGTCAAAATTGAGCCGCCGTTTTTGAGCCTGTCACTATCTAACACCCAGCCCTGAATCGTGTAATCCTTTGCAATCTGATTTACCCATTTTCTAAACTGAACGGCACGCTCTGAGTTTACCTTAAAACCAACGGCGATAATCATCTGAAGGTTGTAGTGCTCTACATCACGGGAAACTTGTCTCGTCCCCTCTGTTTGAACTATCCGAAAATTTCGGATAGTTGACTCTTCCGTTAATTCAGAGTCTTCAAAAATCTTTTTAATATGATAATTTATCGTTCGTACATCAACTTCGTATAAAACAGCAAGCATCTTCTGAGTAATCCAGATATTTTCATCCTCATAGCGAACTTCCACACTGTTTTTGTCATCGCCTGTTGCTGCAACAAAAGTAAGATATTCCGCAGCCGAACTACGAATTGAGATGACTTTTTTTTCAGTTTTCTTTGCCATGTCGCTTGCTCCTGTTACTTTCTTATTTCTTTTCCAGCTTCTTTATCATCTTATCAAAATCAGAATCTATCTTCTGAGTCTTATTAAAAATCTCATATTCACTAAATGCTTTTTCATCAGCTTTGTTTCTTGAAATCCTTCCGTTTCCTTCAAGGATATCGTACTTTCGAAATTCAAGAAATTCGTTAACACTTGCCGCAAACTGTTCCATATTAAAAGGAATCTCGCGTTCAATCAAATCTTCAATATAATCAAAATAACCGCTCACAGCTCTTTCCAACTGGCGGATTTGTTTTTCTGAGAGGTAGTTTTTTGCAATATTCACATCAGATTTCAAAATGCGGCCATCAGGAGAATTTTTCCATGTAGTTAAACCCATGTGCTCTTTCTTGTGATCGGCCTTGTCATAAACAATTTCTGCCGCGGTCTGCCCGGTAATTGCAAAATGAAACTTATTCTGAACAGTCGCATAAAACTGTTTTGTAATTTCAGAATTTTTATCATAATCAATGGAACATTCCGCAAAAATATCTGTAATCTGCTGCCAGATTCTGCGTTCACTTGCACGGATTGAGCGGACTCTTTCCAAAAGTTCACGGAAATAATCCTTTCCAAAAACATTTTCGCCCTGCTTTAGCCGTTCATCATCCAGCACAAAGCCTTTTTTAATGTATTCCTTTAATACATTTGTAGCCCAGATACGGAACTTTGTGGCTTTTGCAGAATTCACTCTATAACCTACAGAGATAATGGCATCGAGATTATAGAATGTCATTTTATAATTTTTTCCATCTGAAGCAGTTGCCGAGGATTCCTCGGTAACTGCACTTTTTTCCAATTCTCCAGAAGCAAAAATATTTTTTAAATGGAGCCCAATATTATCAGTTGAACAATCGAATAATTCTGCCATTGATTTCTGGGTAAGCCAGATAGACTCATCCTTCAGTAGTGCATTTACTTTTACATCTTCTTCATCTGCTTTATAGAGAACATATGATATTTGTTTTACAAGTTCGTTTGGCATTTGTTTTGCTCCTTTAGTTTTTCCAAAATTGCAATTGCAAATTGAACTAATTCTTTTTGCTATGCTGTTTTTCTATATATTAAATCCAGTTCTTCTTCGAACAGTTGAGCTGGAGTTTTATATCCTAAAATCTTTCTTGGAAGATTGTTCATCCAATCTTCCA
>JAFOSK010000135.1 GCA_017392945.1 Treponema sp. | reverse complement strand
TGCCTCGGGTAGGAGTAAATACTAAAATTATGAATAATTTTTCAGAAGAACAATTCAGGGAACTCATTCTTAGAGATGCTGGTTACTGTGGCAATGACTATGGTATGCCGGAAATTATAAAAGAAGAATTCGAGTTTACAAAGATTGACTTGATTGGTTGCCAAAATGTAAAAAATAATGATACGGAACACAATGGCTGTGGTGTACATTTTTACAAATGGGATGACAAGCTTGAAAAGTTCTACAAGAATCCTTACAGATACATTGAACTTTTAAAACAATATAAGTTCATGTTTACTCCAGATTTTTCTATCTATTTGCTTTCAAATCCAAATGTACAGAGATTTAATATCTTTAGAAGCCGTTGGGTTGGAAATTTTTTCCAAAGAAAAGGCTGCATTGTTTACCCAGGTGCCGGTTGGGGTGGTAAAGAAACTTTCTCATGGTGCTTTGCAGGTTTACCTTGCAACGGAACTTTATCAATTTCTACATTGGGAACATTTGCAGAACACAAGAAAGCTTTCTTGGACGGCTATTTTGAACTTCTCAAGCAAAAGAATCCCGAAAACATCTTGTGTTATGGGAAAGTTCATCGAGAAATGGAAGGAACCTGTAATATTATTTCTTGTCTACACGAAGCAGAATTAATAAATGCCGAAAGAAAATTTAAAGAAGAGTCAAAACTTTACCGTAATCTTCTTTTTGATATGAGGGAGCTTTATGGTAAATGGGCATAGTGGAGCAACAAGCTGGTATGCAAAAGGCTTTCCTACAGGAGGTTCAAAAGGAGATAAACTTTCAGAACATTATAATAAACATGGTAAGGATATGGGATTTAAGTCTAAATCAGAGTATAATAATGCAGCGGTTGATTTTATGAATAAAACACCGACGGCAAGCATTGATTACTTTGTGGATAGTCATGGTACAATTTATAAATTTGATCATGACACGGGCGAGTTTGGTATAGCCGATGTGAAAGGAAATATGATTACATATTTTATTCCAGACGGAGATGCCGAAGTATATTGGTATAAACAGGTAGATAAATATGACGACGAACATCAGTTATAAATGTCCTTGTTGTGGGCAGAAAACTTTAGATTCAGAGCACATGTTTGATATTTGTTCTGTTTGTGGTTGGGAAGATGATAATGTACAATTTTCAAATCCTGATTTTAGAGGTGGAGCAAATTTTTTTTCATTAAATGAATACCGTAATGCATATCTTGAAGGAAAAGATGTAAAAAAACTTCAGAAAGAAGCCGCAAGTGAATATGCAAAACAAGTAAAACATGATTATGCTGTAAGGATTCGTAAAATTCTTCAAAAGCGTATTGATTTTGGGTCTAGTGACTATTGGACTCAAGTCAGCAGACAGGAATTGATTGATTTTATCATTGCTGATTCTTTTGAATTTCGTCGTTTTAGAAAAGAAACTGCGACACAAGAAGAAAATGGATTACTTGATGAGTCTGGAATTAATTTTGAAAATTGCAAGACACCTTGCAAGCGTAAACGAGGTAATTCACTTTTTGCGGAGAACGAGTTAGATTCATTTTGAGTTGTTGCAAATTTTGCAACAACTCAAAATGATTTCCTGCATTCCCCTCTCGTCTTAAAACATCTTCTTCAACTGGTCAACAATATCCTTGAATGTGTTGCAGGCGGCCTGAACGGGTTCGGTTTTTTCCATGTCGACGCCGGCAACTTTAAGGCTTTCGATAGGGTATCTGCTTCCGCCGGATTTTAGGAATGCAAAGTAGTCTTCGCGCTCTTTTTCTCCGCCGGATGTTACGCGTTTTGCAAGTGCAAGGGCAGCAGAAATTCCGGTTGCGTATTTATAAACGTAGAATGCGCTGTAAAAATGCGGAATCCTTAGGCCTTCCATGTCGCTGTTTTCTTCAAAATGCATTTCCGGGCCAAAATACAGTTCCAGAAGTTCCCTGTAGATTTTTCTTAAAAGTTCTGGAGTTAAAGGAGTTCCGTTTTCTACATATTCATGAGCTTTAAGTTCAAATTCTGCAAACATTGTCTGGCGGTAAAGGGTTGCAAGAATATCGTCGGCGCGCATTGCAAGAAGGTATTTTTTTTCATCCTGTGACTTTGCGTTTTTCAAAAGGTATTCAAAAACAAGTTCTTCGTTGAATGTTGAGGCAACTTCGGCTTCAAAAATTGTGTAGTCGTATGACATGAACGGGTTGTTGTGAACGGAATACCATGAATGCATTGAATGTCCGCCTTCATGGGCCATTGTGAATACGTCACGGATATCGTTCTCGTCATAGTTCAAAAGGATGTAAGGGTCGCCGATGTAGGAGCCGCTTGAAAAAGCTCCGCTTCGTTTTCCGACGTTTTCATAGCGGTCAACCCAGCCGTTTTTAAGTCCGTCGCAGAGCCTGTCGGTATATTCTTTGCCTAAAGGAGCAAGGGCGTTGCGGCAGATTTCCACTGCTTCATCATAAGAATGATGCATTGCAACAGATTTTACGAGAGGAACGTACACATCGTAGTGACGCAATTCATCTACGCCTAAGATTTTTTTGCGGAGCGAATAATATTTGTGCAGGCTGTCCAGATTTTTGTGGACGCAGTCAATAAGATTGTGGTAAACGTTTAATGGAACTTTGTTTCCGTACAAAGCCATCTGAAGGGACGAATCGTATCCCCTTGCACGAACGGAAAAAACATCCTGGTTTACAGAACCTGCGTAAAGTGCAGAGATTATGTTCTGGAAGTCTTCAAATTTTTTGTAGAACTGTTTGTAAGTCGTTTCGCGTACCTTTCTGTCCTGATTTTTAAGCAGTGTAGAAAAGGTTGTCTGCGTAAGAGGTTTTTCCTCACCGTTCACGCTGACTGTTCCAAATTGTTTGTTCAAATCTACGTTTTCAAGGACGCTGAACGCATTGTGCGGAGTCTGTCCCGGCTGCATCTGCAAAGAAAGAATGCGTTCTTCCTTTTCGCTCAGCGTGTATTTATTGTAATGAAGCAGTTTTTCGATGTAGATTTTATAATCTTTGAATTCCGGTGCAGAAATCCATTTTCTCAAAGTTTCTTCCGGAATTGAAAGAAGTTCAGGATCCATAAAGCTGAGTTCTGATTGCATCTGCGTATAAGCCATCATTGCGCGGCCGTCGTGGTCAGTTGCTTCTGTATCGTTTTCATCGGCTTCGTGCTGAAGAGAAGCAAAGTGATAGACTGTTTCCATCTTAAGTTCAACTTCTTCCAATGCCTTAAGCGCTTCAAGCAGATTTTTGGAATTTTCACCAAGTTTTCCCTTGAATGCAGTAACTTTTTCTGTAAGGGCCGGAATCTCCTTTAAAGCGGATTCCCATTCATTATTTGACTTATAAATAGAAGATAAGTTCCATTTGTCGCTTTCAGGAACTTCAGATCTGTTTGGAATTTTTGTACTCATACTTATAATATAACAATACAGCGTATAAAAGGCGAGTAAAAGGATTCTCAATTTAAAGTTTTCTTATTGCAATTTAAGAGAGTCAGGAATAGACTCGTAGATATGAAGAAAATCATATCAGTTTTTTTATTTATGCAGTTGTTTTTTGTAAGTGCTGAATCAAGCTCGCTTAGTAAAATTTCCGAAGAGCGTAAGAAAATTTGGGAAGAACAGTATCTAGCTCAAATATCCGCCGAAGCAGAATCTTATGCAGAAGTTGAATCAAGAAAAGAAAATTCAGCAAAATCTGTATTAAAAGGAATTTCAGATTTTTTCGGTAAGATTTTATATGAAATTGCAAAGGATGATGCAGCAAATATTGAAAAAAATGCGTCCTGCTCTGATTGAAAGGCATGGCAGGACGCTGTGTAAATTTTTCCGGAAAATTTCCCATTCCCACATATTGCAGAAATTTCTCGTTCTGTATAATGTAAACGTTGGAAATTGATTTTACCATTGTAGCTGACTTGTGTTTTATCAATTTCTTAAGGAGTGTTTAATGAATGTATTGGTAATTGGCGGTGCAGGATATATTGGAAGCCATGTAGTAAAGGAACTTATGGCAAACGGACATAAAGTAACGGTTTTTGACAATCTTTCAAGCGGACTTAGACAGAACCTTTTCCCTGAAAATGACTTTATATATGGAAATATTTTAATCCCGGCCGATCTTGACGCGGTTTTTGAACGCGGTTTCGACGCATTCATTCACCTTGCTGCATTCAAGGCTGCCGGCGAATCAATGATAAAACCGGAAAAATATTCAACAAATAACATAACCGGAACCCTTAACATCCTGAACAGCGCTGTAAATCACAATTGCCTTAACATGGTGTTCAGTTCATCAGCGGCCGTATTCGGTTCCCCGGAATATCTTCCGATTGACGAAAATCATCCGAAGCACCCGGAAAACTACTACGGCTACACAAAACTTTCCATCGAAGAGTTCATGACATGGTACTCGCAGCTTAAGGGACTTCATTTTGCAGCTCTCCGCTATTTTAATGCTGCAGGCTACGATGTAGACGGAAAAATTACAGGTCTTGAACAGAACCCGGCAAACCTGCTTCCAATCATCATGGAAACGGCCGTTGGAATGCGTCCTGAAATGAAAATTTTCGGAAACGACTACGACACGCCGGACGGAACTTGTATCCGCGATTACGTTCATGTAAATGATCTTGCTTCGGCTCATGTAAAAGCCCTCGAATACATTGTTTCAAAAAAAGAAAACCTCAAGCTCAATCTTGGAAGCGAGACTGGAACATCTGTTACTGAAATGGTAGAAGCCGCCCGTCGTATAACAGGTCAGGAAATCAAGGCTGAATACGTAGAACGCCGCCCTGGTGACCCTGCAAATCTTGTTGCAACAAGCAGACTCGCTCATGAAGTTTTGGGATGGAAAGCAAAATACAGTGATGTAGACACGCTGATCAAAACTACATACGAAGTATATAAACTTGCTGTCTCAAAAAAATAATACAAAGGGGCTCCTGCCCCTCGTTCCAGACACGAGTCGCTGCGCAAATGCCACCGCAGGCAGTGTCGTATGCGCAGCTTGGTCGCGTCTTACACTACCCCCTCTAGCGGGGGAAGTTTATTCCGGTATGCGGTGCTGAATCGTTAAATTTCCTGATGGTTCTTCTTTTCTCCCCCGCAACGCCCCCTGAATTTGGAGCCAAATATGAAAGACATTATTGAATACATTCATTCATCAAAAGCAAAAATGGTAGAACTGGAATCGCTCCTTACTGCGCATCCAGCCCTAGCCCCGGAAAACGGCGGTCACGGAGAAATAGAAAAAGCCGAAGCTCTTACAGAATGGCTTTTATCCAATGGTTTTTCAAAAGATTCAATTCAGTGCTATGATGCACCGGATTCCCGCGCAAAAAACGGAATTCGCCCGAATATTGTAGTCACTGTGCCGGGGCAGTCAGACGCTCATCGCATATGGGTTATGGCTCATCTGGACGTTGTTCCAACCGGTGATCTTAAACTGTGGAACACAGATCCGTGGAAAGTCGTAGAAAAAGACGGAAAACTTTATGGCCGCGGTGTAGAAGACAATCAGCAGGGACTTGTAAGCGGAGTTTTTGCCGCTCTTGCTTACATAAAGACCTGCGTGAAACCTGCTCACACTGTAAAGCTTCTCTTTATGGCAGATGAAGAAGTCGGTTCAAAATACGGAATCATCTGGCTTTTAAAAAATACAGATCTTTTTAAAAAAGATGATCTTTTCCTTATTCCGGATGGAGGAGATCCAAAGGGTGAAACGATTGAAGTTGCCGAAAAAAATATCCTGTGGCTTAAAGTTCATGTAAAGGGACTTCAATGTCATGGTTCGCGTCCGGATCAGGGAAAAAATGCCTGCCTTGCTGCGTGTGATTTAAGCCTTAAATTGAACGGCCTTCAGGATGTATTCAATAAAAAAGATGAACTTTTTATGCCGTCATATTCTACGTTTCAGCCTACAATGCGTTTTTCAAATGTAGAAGGGGTAAACATCATTCCTGGGGAAGACGTTTTCTGCATGGACTGCCGTATTCTTCCGTGCTACACGCTGAATCAGGTGCTCGGTAAAGTTGAAGAATGCTGTGCCGCAGTTGAACAGAAATACGGTGTGGAAGTCTGCTATGAAGTAATTCAGTCAAGCGAAAGCCCTGCAACTCCGGTAGATGCTCCTGTAGTAAAAAAACTTGCGGCTGCAATCAAAAAAGTTCACGGACTGAATGCAAAAACAATCGGAATTGGCGGTGGCACTGTAGGAGCTGAGCTCCGCCGCGAAGGTTACCCATGTGTAGTCTGGTCTACCATGGACGAATGTGCCCATATGCCGAATGAATATTGCATAATAGAAAATATAATCAAGGATGCTGATACTTTGGCAGCAATGTTCGCAGAAGAATAGGAATGAGTGTGAATTTATGAAAAAAAATTGCTGAAACGATAGTAAAAATGTGGACAATGAGCCATTCTAAGGGCTGCTGCAATTTTTTGAAAAAAATTGCGTACATAAAGTACCATGCAGCCTTAGCCGTGGCGAATTGGACGCATTTTTGCGATAGTGTAAGCAATTTTCATTGCAGAATAATCAAATGCGCCACTATATTTTAATTTTCTTCTAGCGAACCTTAAAGAAGATTCCGATTACTGCAACCGTAATCAAAAGCTGCATGATCATGAATTTAAGCAGAACCTGTGTCGCAGACCATCCGCGGTTTTTCCTCATGTGATCATGAAGTGGGAATCTTGTATTCGGGAAAATTTTGATTTTAAGGAATCTTAAGAGTGCGACTTTTAAAAGTCCCATTCCGCCGTTAAGGAAGATAACTGTAGAAGTTGCGAAAAGCAGCAGCGGGTTTCCGGTAATCAAAACTGCGCACCCAATAAAAAATCCCAGGGCACGGCTGCCGGCATCTCCCATAAGTACATGACTCGGGAATGCATTGTGCCAAAGATAACCTGTAAGAACTCCTGCAAGTGCAAAAGTCATAACAGCCCAACGTGCTCCGTCTGCAAGGTGCGGAACAAGAAGATATGCGGCTATATCTTTGTGTCCAAGAATAAAATAGAACAAAGTTCCCAATGTTATAAGGGCAATAAGTACAAGTGTTCCACTTAAGCCGTCAACGCCGTCGGTACAGTTTGTGGTGTTAATGGAAACCCAGATTAGAACTGTTCCAATTGCTGTATAAATTACAGGATGAATAAGAATCGGATGGCGTGCAATTGGCAGCCAGTAATATACGTTCCCGTCTGCAGAAAGCTTCTTGCTTGTGTAATAAAGAAGGACGGAAGCTGCTATGCTAAGTATAAGGTCAAGAGAGGCTTTTCTGTATTCTCCCCAGCTAGTTGTACTTCTGTCATCAAGAAAGCCTGTAAGCATCGTAAGCCATGTAAGAATAAGGATTCCTGTGTGGGCAGGTTTTAGAGGAACAAAAAGAATGCAGAGAATTGCAAAAATCGTTATGAATACAGAGCCCGCGCCGGTAGGCTTTCCTTTTGCGACTTCGGCTGTAAGCGTAAATTCCCGTCCCCTGTCATGAGGAAGCAGATCGTAAAATTTTGGCAGCACCAGATATGTAAGTGCGTAACCGCTGTAAAGTGCAAGTGTAATAAGAACCGTATATGACTGCAAAAGTCTTGCAGGTCCAAAGAAATTCTGAAGATAGGCTCCTAAGTAAAAAAGCATAATGACCTCTTAATAAGCAGTATCAGGAACAGCCGGATTTGGTATAACGTCCTAAATAGACAGATGCTGGATTCCTGTAAAAACCATAGAAATGCCGTGCTCGTTGCAGAAATTAATGAATTCTGCATCGTTATCAGCTCCGCCAGTTTGAATTATCGCTTTTACACCAATGTCTGCCAACGATTTTGTATTTTCATCAAAATGAATAACGGAATCGCTCACAAGAATTTCGGCATTTCTGTCACTTGAATTTACATTATTCTTAAAATATTCTGAAGCATTGTCCAAGGCGTAGTGAATTGCTCGGCTGCGGCTTGTGTTTCCGGTTGAGATCCCTACAGCCGCAAAATCGTTCAGAACAAGAGCTGCATCTGATTTTGCAATCATGGCAAGCATCATTCCGAAGGCCATTGAATCTGCTTGAATTTGGGTAGGTCTGTTTTGCGTAACGACTTTCCATTTCTTGAATATTGTCCAGTCCGGTTGCTGGACAAGAAGTCCACCGTCAACGGTTCTGGCTTCGTAATAGTCACTGATTGGTTTTGACGCAATCAAAAGCCGCATGTCTTTTTTCTGAGAGAATATTTCTTTTGCTTCCCTAGAAAAATCCGGTGCAATAATAGCCCTCAAGTCTACCTTTATGATTTCTTCGGCAGCTTCCCTGTCAACCACAGAACTGCATCCAAGGGTTGCTCCTTCAAAACTGGATGGATCACAGGAAAGGCATTTTTTAAAGGATTCAACCAAATTTGAACCGAGTGCGGCTCCTATAGGATTTGTATTCTTTACAGCAATCGAGAAAACGGAGCCTGCCGCAGGGGTGAATTGTGTAGTAAACGGGTAGTTGTTGCAGTCCCAGCTGTCTACGGTAAAAGGATTTTTGATTATTTTCAAAAACAGGCTAGTACATTTCCATGCGCTGAAACAGTTTTCTATCAGATTAAAGTTAAGTTCTTTTCCCTGAATTTTTTTTATTCCGCTTAAAGCTCCGATCTGGTCATTTATAGAATAGATATATGAAGTCTGATGTTCGTTCATCCCGTGACGCAGGTGTGCAGTTCTTTTGAATGGAAGCATGTAATAGTTTGGATATCTGATTCCTTCGCTTTGGCTTAAAATAGAGGCGGCACATGTTGCGTCATAGGCGGATGTAAGATTAAGAGCTTTCCCTGCAAGATAAAGCCTGAATTTTGTGGAAACACTGTCCGTTTTTATCTGGATGATTGCCTCATCGTAATCTGCCGGATCTGTAAGAATTATGACATTATTGTAATTTTTTGCACCTGCTCTTATAAGGTTTATTGTGTTAAAATCAATGCAGTTGTCTGATTTGTCAATTTCAAGAAAGTCATTCAATTTTTTTAAAGAAGGATTAATGCTTACGCAGACAAGATCAATGAAGGCTTCTGAACTTGAATGACTGGATTGGATTGCCCGTCCTTTACCAAGAATCATGTTTAAGATTTTTATATAATTCTCATTAGGGATCATTGTGTCTTCGAGTGCGCGGTTTATGGTAACGGCTATGTTCTGGTTTTTTAGAAAATCCGCGGTCTGACCGGCAGAAATGATTTCCCAGTTTTCATGAACCAAAGTCTGGGCTAAGGTTGCAAGTTTTTCAAAATTTGGCGTATACAGAATGGCTTTCTTTTTCATACATAGATGATAACAGAACGCACAAAAATCTGCTATAATTAAATCGTATGAGCTTTTCAATTTCGTGGACAGATGTGCCGGAATCTGGTGATTCTGAACCTGTTTCTTCTTTTTTTTCGCTTTCTGACGCCCCGGAGAAATCCATTCCTGCAAAAAAAGGGGCGGAGCATTTGTTTGTTTCGGGTGATAATTATCCGGTTCTGAAATTTCTTCTCCCGGAATTTAAAGGAAAAGTTGATTTTATCTATATAGATCCGCCGTATAATACAGGAAAAAAATCATTCACTTATAATGATTCATTTGAAGTTGATGCATGGCTTTCTTTTATGAAGCGCAGACTTATGCTGGCCCGCGATTTTCTTCGTCCGGACGGATGTATTTTTATTGCTATCGGGCAGGATGAACTTTACCGTCTTAAGCTGTTGTGCGATAGTATTTTTGGTGAAAAGAATTTTATAAATGATTTTATGTGGCTTCACGGGAAAGGAAAAAAAGACTCTTTTTCAAGAACCATGCAGCAGTCTACGCTTTGCTATGCAAAAGACCGTAAAAAACTGAGGCCTTTTGAAGATTATGAAGTGACCGGCTGGGCAGAAAAAAATGCTGATGGGGATCCCCGCGGAAACTGGTTCAGCGGGAGCATAAGTTTTTCTGAAAAACGGTCCAGTCCTCTGCATCCGAATTTTTTTCAGATTGTTTCTCCTGGTGGCGTAAAATGGGAGCGCCAATGGCTTGTAAACAGAGAAGAAATGCAAAATCTTATAGAAGATAACAGAATTTATTGGGGCAGCGCTCCTGATTTTGCAAATGTACCCCGGGAAAAGATATTCAACGGGCAGAGAAACAAAATAATTCCAAAAAATATAGTTGATACCTCAGAAACAACGAGGGCGGCGCAAAAACATTTGAATTCTCTTTTAGGACAAAAAAACACTTTTGATAATCCTAAGCCTGTAAGTCTGATAGAGCATTTTCTGAAGATTGCAAGGGTTCGCAAAGACGCTGTCATTATGGATTTTTTTGCAGGGAGCGGAACAACTTTTGAAGCTGTTGTAGGAATGAACAAAAAAGACGGCGGAAAAAGGCGGTGCCTGATGGTTCAGAAACCAGAAAGCATTCTGCACGGCGGTCCGGCTTTTTCTACGATTTCTGAGCTTTGCTATGCGCGCATAAAAAAAGTGATTCCGCCGGAGGACGGAATCACTTTTAAAGAATGCAGGGAACTTTAGTTCTGATTTTTGTTTTCGTTCATCTTAGAAAAAAAAGCAAAAATGACCGGATCTGCTTTTTTACCGCAGGCGTTGAACGATATTTCATATTTTCAGAATCCTGTTCTGCTAGAATAATTTCCTGCATTCGAGATAGAAACGCTTTTCGTCAGCTTCGCCCATACTGAAGCTCTTTCTTGGAAGAGGACCTCTTCCGCTGATAGTTCCAAAGAAACTGTCCTTCGCTACTGGTGGTAGAAGTATTCCTGTTGCTCCTGCTTTGTTTCCAAGACGCAGCACTTCAGCATCTCCGTGGATATAGTCAATTTCAGGATTTTTCCCGCTGTCTTTTTCTGAAGTAAGGTATTCGTCAAGGGCAGGCTGCAATCTGCTTACGGCTAGATCTGTAATTTTTGTGCTCAGAAGGACATATTTCTGCTTGTCTTCGTCCATAAAAACAAACCCGAAGTCTGCCGTGCTTTTCTTTACGGCTTCTTTTAGTTCTTCTGCTGATGAAAGTTCTTTCTCTTCTCCCAGAAGATCTTTTTTAAGCTTGCTTATAAGGGCCTTTGAGTCTGTATTGAACAGAACTCTATGAATAGGCTCGAATGTCAGCCCGCTGTCATAAATGTTTACGATTTCTACAAGCGCATAGCGTACGCTGCTTTCCTTGTCTTCTGGATGCGCGGCTTTATATTCGTCCCATACGGCCTTTGCTGTTGCAAGGGAATGATTTCCGTCTCCCACCGCAAAAAGGAATATAGATCCGTCCTGCTGAGTGTTTGCAGCAGCAAGCTTATTGAGGGAAGTTTTCACGTATTCAAGATCAGATTCGGATTTTACTGCCCAACCTCGTATACTTCCTGAATTCTGCATCATTTCACCTGCATAAAGAGTTTCGTTCTTACGTACTCTGTCTCCGGTTCCTTCTACTAGAATGTGTTCCGGATCATTTACTAAAAGCATAATGTGCGGCAATTCCAGCGGTGCGTTGCGCCTTATTTCCATGCGCGGAGGGATCCTTTCTACAATAGTTGCTTCTGTGGCGCGGATCAATGCTTTGCTAAAAGGTTTCCATTCGTAAGTCTCAAGGTCTACGGCACATACAAGTCCGTGTCTTACACGTCCGTAAGCGGTTGTTCGTTCAACATAAACGAATTCTTTTTCCGGTGAATCAAAAATTCCGCTTTCGATATATTCTTTCATGATTGAGCGTATTTTTTTAATTCTCTGCTCTTTGTCGGCATCATTAAGGTAAACTTCCGGCAGAATGATGTTCAAGGTGCTCGGTTTTCCATTAGCTGTGTTTTCTACGTTTTTCCAGTAGTCTCGGTCCTGAGTGTATTGGTCACAGGCAACTACAGACCATGTTTCAACATCAAGATTTTTTGGCAATAAAATTTCAGGGATTTTAACTCCCATTTCTTCAAATGTTTTCATGTTGATATGATAGCGCATTTGCTTTCTTTTGTTTAGATAGCCTGAATGACAGGTTTTATGAAGATAATCAGAATCTGCGTTCGCTTATACAGAAAAAATATGCTATAATCCAATGTATGGCTCTCTTAGGCTTAGGGCAGGTTCAGAAGACCTCTCAGGTACAGACACAGAAACTTTCTCAGCGTCAGATCCAGTTTATGAATATGCTTGGAATGAGTAGTTTTGATCTGCGCGGCGAAATTTTAAAGGAAATTGAAGAAAATCCAGCCCTGGAGCTTGTTTCTGATAATTATTCAGATGGAACTTCAGTTCTACGAAAAAAAAATGATTACAAAGATCCAGTGAGAACAGGAACTGTTTCTGCAGCCGGAGTTCAGGCGGCTCAGGATTTTCAGTCCATGATGGAAAGTTCTCCGGCTCCTGAAGAAACTCTTCAGGAACATCTTCTGCGTCAGCTTAATTTAACTGATGTCTCGGATTTGAAAAAGAAATTGTGCGAAAAATTAATTCAGAATCTTGATTCAAACGGTCATCATATTTTTGCGCCTGATATTTTTCTTGATCCAGCAAATCAGCTTCATACGCATGAGATGCTTCTGGAATGCGAGAGGCTTGTCCAGTCGTTTGATCCTGCCGGTGTATGCGTAAAGGACGTTCAGGAAAGTCTTTTCGTGCAGGCTAAACTAATGGACAATGTGCCTGATCTGGTGCTTTTCATTTTGAACGGGCATCTTGAATTCATTGTGCCGCCGGTAGCAGAAAAAAGCCGCCGCAAAATTCTAGAATATATTGAATATAAGAATACTCTTTCTTTTGGTGAGAACGAAGAATTCATTCCTGAGAAAAAAAATGTTACGCCTGGCAATATTGAATCTGCAATAAAATTAATTCAGTCTCTTGATCCTTATCCTGCACGTGGATTTGGAGTTTCTGATTCTATGTATATCCGTCCCGATGTTTATGTAAGACATGAACATGGCAGTTTTGATCATGATGATTTTGAAAAGGGATTCGTAAATGACGGTGAAGATTTCTATTTTCAGATTATTCCTGCGAATGATACTATTCCTGCTATACGGCTTGCTCCTGATTTTAAAAATGCGGCATCTGCCGTAAAAGATAAGTCTCAGAAAGATTTCTTGACCTCTCAGATAAAGGCTGCATCTGCTTTTATTGACTCAATAGATTTCCGCAATCAGTCAATAATCAGTGCCTGTTCAAGGCTTGTAAAAATTCAGGCTGATTTTTTTAAGAATGGACCGGGGCATATAGTTCCTCTCACTCAGCGTCAGTTTGCTGAAGAAGCCGGGGTTCATGAATCTACGGTTTCCCGTATTGCGGACAGTAAATTCATTAATTGCGACTGGGGAACTTTCCCTGTAAAATATTTTTTCTCAAGTGCTATAAAAAAGCAGGTCACAATAGAATCTGTTGCAAGAAGTGATATTTCTACAGAAGTTTCCTCTGATACGGTCAGAAAAGAAATAGAAAAAATCCTGGAAGAATATAACTCTCAGGAAAAACGTCTTTCTGATCAAAAAATTGCAGATCTTCTTTCTCAAAAAGGATATAAGATTGCCCGTCGAACTGTTGCAAAATACCGTTCTCAGCTTAACATAGGTTCCAGCTACACCCGCTAGGCAGTTTATCTTATTTTCTCCATTTGTAAAAACTGTCGAAAGACTCGCTTGAAGTGTTTTTCAGGGTACCTTATATTGCGTTTGTTTTAAAAAACTATGAACATCAGTTGAAAAAATTACATTCTATTAGTATAGTGAATTGTATGCTCGAAAAGAAACTTACGGTTCTTGATCTTTTGGATCTTGATCTGCCAGGACATGATTCACTTGAATTAAAATGTATTGCCGGTCGGCGGGGGTTGCCGCGGGCGATCAGTGTACCGGATATAAATCGTCCGGGACTTGCGCTTTCGGGTTTTTTTGATGCTTTTGCATACGAGCGTGTTCAGCTTTTCGGGCGAGGCGAAACAGCATATCTTCAAAAGCTCCATAATGAAAATTTTTGTGAAAATCTAAAGACTCTTTTCAATTATAAAATCCCATGCTGTATTTTTTCTTCAAACCGAGAGCCGACTCCAGAGTTTCTTCGGTTTGCCGAAGATTCCTGCTGTCCGATTCTTCAGACTTCCCTTGATTCAACAGATTTTTCCAGCAGGCTTCTGCGCATTTTTTCGAGCGCATTTTCTCCTAAGAAAACAATTCATGGCGTTCTTGTTGAAGTTTATGGTGTAGGTATTCTCATTACCGGTCATTCCGGAGTAGGAAAGAGCGAAACTGCCCTTGAGCTTGTAGAACGCGGACACCGTCTTGTAGCTGATGATATCGTAGAAGTGCGTTGTGTAAACGGAAACTTCATCGAAGGCCGCGGTGCAAACTCTCTTATTTCTCACCACATGGAAATTCGCGGTCTTGGAATCATAAATATTTCAAAGCTGTACGGAGTTGGTGCAATCCGCTATCAGAAAGAAGTTCAGCTTGTTGTGCGTCTTGAAGAGTGGGATTCCAACAAGGTTTATGATAGAATCGGTGTTGATCAGAAAGATGTTGATATTCTTGGTGTAAAAGTGCCTGCAATAGATATTCCTATTCGTCCTGGCCGAAACATGCCTATTATTATAGAAGCTGCCGCCATGAACGAACGCCTTAAAGAAATGGGCTATAATTCCGCAAGGGATTTTAATCAGAATGTCCTGAAATGGATTGAAAATGGAGAAGCTCAACGCGTATTCTCCGGTAATGATGATAGATACTAGAAATATTATAAAACAAGGAAAAAGATTATGACTGAAAAACTTCTTACTGTAAAAAACCGGGCCGGAATTCATGCCCGTCCGGCGGCTATCATTGCTCAGACAGCAAACAAATTTGCTTGCGAGGTTTCTCTTTCTCGCGACGGAACAACTGTTAATGCAAAATCTATTATGGGTGTTATAACAATGGCTGCCGGATACAATACAGTGCTTACTCTTCATACAGAAGGAAGCGATGAAAAAGAAGCAGCAGAGGCAATACTTGCTCTGTTTGATTCTAAATTTGAAGAAGAGTAGCTGCAAGAATCGATATGAGACAGATAACAGACAGACAGAAAGAAGTTTTATCATTCATATCTGAATTTACGGAAGAAAATGTCTATCCTCCGACAGTCCGTGAGATCAGTGATCATTTTAACATATCTTTGCGTGCTGTACAGGATCATATTGCTGCTCTCCAAAAGAAGGGCTACTTGGTTACGGAACAAAAGCGTTCCCGCTCTATAAGAGTTCTTGTTGATGAACGCAAAAAAGATGACAGGCTTTTTATAAGTAAAGTACCTCTTTTAGGAACCGTTGCGGCGGGCAAACCTTTACTTTGTGAAGAAAATCTTGACGGTTATGTCAATCTTACAGAACCGTTTATACGTCCGGGTAAAAGTTATTTTGCACTCCGTGTCCGCGGAACAAGTATGATAAATGCCGGAATACTTGAAGGTGATCTTGCCGTAATAGAACAGGCTAATACCGCTCTTGACGGTCAGATTGTAGTAGCAGTCCTTGATGATGCCATAACCCTTAAGCGGTATTATAAAGAATCTTCGCGGGTAAGGCTTCAGCCGGAAAATCCTGAAATGCAACCTATATATTGTCAGGATGTCCGCATTGTAGGAATTCTTTCAAATATAGTAAGAACATACTGATGTCTGCACCCGTATATTTGTTCACTGGACCAGAAACAGGTGGACAGAACGAATCCGTTCAGAAAATAAAGGCTTCTCTAAAAAAACAGTTTGGTGAAATAGAGGAATACTCTTTTTTTGCTATGGAAACTACGCCGGCAGAATTTCTTACGGTGCTTCAGAATGAATCTCTGTTTGCGGCTGCTACTTGTGTTGTCGTAAAAAATGCAGAAGTAATCAAAAAAAAGGATGAAATTGAACTCATCCTGAATTGGATAGAATCTGCTTCGTCATCCGCAAACGTTCTGATTCTTTTATCAGATGAAGTTTCAATTGATTCAAAAATAGAAAAGGCTGTTCCTCCCGCAAATAAGAAAATCTTTTGGGAACTTTTTGAAACCGATAAGATTGCCTGGATAAATAATTTTTTCAATAAAAATAACCGAAGCATAACTTCCGATGCAGTTTCCTTGATTTTGGAAATGGTCGAAAATAATACGGCTGTTCTTAAAAACGAGTGCTCCCGCTTTTTCGTGCTTTTTCCAGAAGGATATCAGGTCACTGCGGATGACGTGGATTCAGTTCTTTATCATAGCAGGGAAGAAAATGCATTTTCTCTGTTTGCCCAAATGGCAGATTCTTCCTCTGCTCCTGAATCAAGGCTTGCAAAATCTATAGAGATTCTTCAGAAAATCCGCCTTTCAAAAGAAAATTCATCATTTATGATTATTGCGGGGCTTACTTCATGTTTCAGAAAACTTTCTTTATGGATAAAATTAAAATCCGAAGGAATGGCAGACGACTTCAACTTGAAAAGGAACGGGTTTACCAGCAGCAAGCAAAAAACGCAATATTCTAATGCCTCCAAAATATGGACAGCAGGTCAGGTGACCGCAATTCTTGCAGTGCTTGCTTCCGGAGACATGGCAATCCGTTCTGGCGGAAGCGCACTTGAGGATATTCTTCTTCAAAAAATGATTTATGAAATCATCATAAAAAAAGGTGCAGCCTGCTCTTCTTACGATTTTCCCTTGGATTGAATAGGAATTTGTTTTAACTCTGAAGTTCGTTCAGTGTGTTTTTAAGAGACTTCAATTCTTCATCAGAAAGAGTTATGCCTTTTCCCATTTTCTGATGGTCGGGAGCCCAGCTTCTTAAATCATATTTTGCCGGACGACCGCCCCAGCTTACTTTGTTAAGTTCGAGCGTCCATCCTGCCTTGCTGGTAGAAAGAACTGCAATTTTTTCTGTAATTTCAAAAGAAAATTCATCGGCCATAAAATCACCTCTATATACATTCTAATTTCTCAACGCCATAAAATCAAATTCCGCTTTGCAAAATGGATTACCTTAAATCTCGCTTGATTTCAATAGATTTATTTTCGATAATAGAATATAATTGATTTATAATAAATTGGAGGTCGTATTTTGAAAAAAAAGTATATTGCTTTTTCTTGCGCAGCAGCACTGTCTTTGATTTTAGCATCCTGTGCATCAAAACCAAAAGTTGAAGAGCCGGTAAAGCAGGATCCAAAGCCGGTACAGAAAGTTGAAGAAGTAGTAGAGGAGCCTGCCGTTGAGGAACAGGAAGATAATTCTTCTGCACTTGAGGCGGATGCAAATGCCCGCGCACAGGCTGACGACCAGTATCAGAAAGCACTTCAGGCAAAAGCAAAAATCGATGAAAACGGTTTTGCCTCGTACAGTCAGGATGATTATGACAACGGAAACAGCCTGCTTTCAGAATTTGAATCAAAAAAAGATTCGGAAAATGTTTCCGGTAAAGAACTGCTTGATCTTGCAGATTCAGCATACGGAAAATATCAGAATGTCCTTTTTAAGGCGTATAAAAAACTTGCAAAAGATGCGCGTGTTGCTGCATTTACAGAAAAGAAAAATGCAGATTCTGTAAAAGCTGCCGCTGCTGCAAAAGCTGAATACTCTTCGGCTACAGAAGAATTCAAAGCCGGTGATTCGAACTATGCAATGCAGAATCCAGAATCAGCTTACAATCACTATATTGCTGCAAAGGAAAAGTTTGCTGCTATGTACGCATCAGTTTCTGTAAAAAGAGCAGAGGCTCAGAAAGCAATTGATGAGGCCAAGGAAAAGGTTTTGAACTCAGAAAACTATGCAATCAATGCAGATCATGAAAAGCCTCTTGAAGGTGACAATATCGAAGGTATCGAAGCAGAGGATGCAGTTCTTCTTGAAGCCGATAATTACGAATCTTCAGAAGCTCTTGAATCAGAAATTCCGGCAGTGATTGATGAGCTAGAAGTAGAAGAACCGGCAGCATCTCCGGAAAAATCAGAAAATGAAGCTGACGCGCAGGCAGAGGAGACTCCGGTTGAAAACGAATCTGCGGCAGAAGCAGTTGAACAGGAGGCTGAGTAATGAAAATATTAGTAACTGTAATGGCGCTGCTTGCAACTTGCGCTTCGTTCTTTGCCGTAAGCTATAAAGATAACACATATCAGAAGCTTGCTGATGAATACAATAAAAAGGCGCAGATTGCTTTTGATGCCGGTCAGTATGATGACGCTGTGGAATATTCAAAAAAAGCCGCTGAGAATGCAGAGCTTTCAAAAGCTTATATTGATATGATGATGGCTCGCTATAATGCAGAAAAAGAGCTTAAGCTTGCTGAAAACCGTATAAACTGGGCTGAAAGCGTTCATGCGGATAAGACATACCCGATGGCGTACACAGCTGCAAAAGAGGCCTTTGAAAATGCAAAAAGTGCATATGAAAAAGAAGATTTTCCTGCAACTATTGATTATGCAAAACAGTCTCTTGCTGCACTTGACGGTGTAACAGAAGTAACTCCGCTGCCGGAATATTATATCGTTCGTCCGTGGGCAGAAACAAAAGACTGCTATTGGAATATTTCTGGTCGTCCTTATGTGTATAATAACCCGTTGCTTTGGGAAAATCTTTATCAGGCAAATAAAAATTCCATGCCTAAACCGGAAGATCCTAATCTTATAAAGCCGGGAATGAAGATGAAGATTCCTAGTCTTACAGGTGAATACCGAGAGGGTGTTTACAGTCCGTCTAAAAAATATGATGCATACGGCTCTTCTGAAAAATAAATCTGACGGATAAGGCTACTGAGCCTCTGTAAAATCAAGGTTGCCGTTAAAGTGTAAAACATTTTACATTTTCCGGCAGCCTTTTTTTTGACATTATAATTTTTAGGACTTAAAATATAGATATGCAGCGATTTACAGGGAAGGTACATTCTCTAAAAACTTTGTCTTTTAATCCGCCGCTTAATTAATAATACCTTTTAAAATTTTGGAGGAATCATTATGTCTATTATAGCAATTTCAAGGCAGGTTGCATCTTTGGGAGATGAAATCGCTCGCGCAGTATCAGAAAAAACAGGATACAAATTTGTGACTCGTCATGATTTGGAAAAACGTATTGTTGATCTGGGTTTCCCTCAGGAAAAACTGAAGAAATATGACGAAAAGAAACCGGGTTTTTTTGCTTCTCTTGTAAAAGACCGTGATGAATACCTTAATTATCTTCAGACCGCCGTTCTTGAAGCTGCTGCAGAAGGAAATTGTATTCTTATCGGGCGAGGAGCATTCCTTATTCTTGAAAATTTACCTAATCTTATTTCTCTCCGTTTTGTTGCAAAAAAAGATGTGCGCATTAAGCGTCTTATGGATGAGTTTGACTGGAACGAAAAACAGGCATTGCAGCGTATTACGGAAAGTGATACTAACCGTAAAGGGTTCCATAAGAGTTTTTTCAATATAGAAAGTGATGATCCTTCTCACTTTCTTATGGTTCTTAACACAGGTGTGCTTGATGTAGAAAAGGCTTCCGATTCAATAGTAATGATGAATAAAACTCTCATTACTCCAGAAAAAGAAAATGCAGGAAAGGAAAAACTTGATGAGCTTATAAAATGTCAGCATCTGGTAAATAAGCTTATCTTTGAATATAAACTGAATATAGAATTTCTTCGTGCCGTCATAGACGGAAAGAACCTTGTTCTTCAGGGGGTTGCGGATTCTTCTGTCCTTGTAGAGCGGGCCTTGAAGATAAGTGCTGTCGAGCTCCCGGAATACAATGTAACTTCATCTATCAGTGTAGTTCAGGATTTCAAAACAAGAATTTAGTTGTATTTTGTCACTTGCAGAGTTGCTGCAAATAATAAAATTTGAACGTTGCTTTAATTGACTTTTCTATCAGAAAGGTCAATACTTATAATTATGAAAACATCTAATAAATTCACGTTAGCCCGGGTTGTTTTTGCTCCGATTTTTTTCATTATGTATTACCTTCCTGTTTTGACTCATAGTGGTATGCTGGCAAAAATTTCCGCATTTATTATGATACCTTTGCTTGCCCTTGCACAGCTTACGGATTATTGGGATGGTCATTATGCCCGAAAACGCAACGAAGTGAGCGACTTCGGAAAACTTTTTGATCCTTTTGCCGATGTCATGCTGAACCTTACTCTTTTTCTTTGTGCTCAGGGATCAGTTACAGGAAAAGGCTATATGCCGATCTTTCTTTTTGTGCTTATTCTTTACCGTGAATTTTCAATGAATTTTCTTCGCATGGTTGCCGTTTCAAAAGGAACTGCAATTGCAGCCCGTAAAGGCGGAAAATTTAAAACAGTTTTTTACATCGTATCTGGATTTTTGATGCTGGCATTGGAATCCTTGTTCCGTCTTGGATTTGCCGAACAGATTTCCGCTTTTGTTCCGGTTGTCCGCATAATCCTTATAGTGATGTTTTATATCTGTGTGCTTCTGAGTTATCTTTCCTTCTTTGACTACATAAAAACCTTTTCAAAAATCTTTTCTTCAAAAGATTGATTTGTTTTTCTGTAATTTAAGAGGCTTGGTATGTCTTGGCCGCTCCTGCATCTTCTGCTGCGGCTGGCCGCCCTCTGTGCTCATTTGTTTGTCTTTAAAAACAATTTTTTGAATCATTGCATTCGTTTTTATAATAGCTTCACCCGCAAAATGCGCAGGGTTTGTCATGAGCCTGGCGTCTGCATCCATTCCGCATCATGCACCCAATACATCTCACTGATGTTTGGCTGATGCCCGCGCTCATTGAGCTGATGTCACTCGTTCACCGAGCTTGTCGAAATGACTGCCCCTGCTGTCTAAGTCGTACGTCCCTGTTCATTGACTTTGTTGTTGCCAGCGAGGAATGTAGCAAGAGGTTTTTTTGTTCCATGATCCTGTCCTGGCACCCATTGGATTGCTTGCTGGTGCATGCTATTTGCTTTGGTTCTGTTCTAGGGATCCGGGGCTCCTGTTTTTTCTATGTCCGGCGTAATAAGGCAGTTATTTCGTGTTCGGCCACGGCTTCGTACCTCTCCAACACTGCGTTCCTTCGTTTCCTGATGTCCTGCAAGGAAATATGAGAAAAAACAAAAAAATATGAAAAAAATGAAAAAAAACTGAATTCAGTGTTGACACAGTACGCTCAAAGTTATATATTCATTTTCACCGTCGCACGACAGTGCGGCACAAAAGCAAAAGTTGTTTGACATATCAGGGAAGGAAAGAAAGACAGAACAAAATAAGGTTCGTACAGGTCGTGGTCCTGAGCAATAGGACGGCGACTAGAAATAAACTGACCTACGGTAGTTTTGAAAATAATAATGAAGAAACTGCCAGCAATTCTTTATGAATAAGAAAAGCTTGAGGTCGAACTTGATGAAGAAATCTTAAGCCTTCGGGCTTTAGAAATAATCATGGAGAGTTTGATCCTGGCTCAGAACGAACGCTGGCGGCGCGTCTTAAGCATGCAAGTCGAGCGGTAAGGAGGTAGCTTGCTACTTCCCTAGAGCGGCGGACTGGTGAGTAACGCGTGGGTGACGTACCCTTTGGTTGGGGATAGCCGGTAGAAATACCGGGTAATACCGAATAAGACCTCTGATAGAAAGATTAGAGAGGAAAGCGGCTCCGGCC
>JAFOSK010000134.1 GCA_017392945.1 Treponema sp. | reverse complement strand
GTGAAAGCGTGGGACTTAAGTCTCGGCTTGAGACCCTTAGCCTTATAGGCTAAGAGCAAACCACCCGTTTGACGGGTGGTTGTGATTTATGTGGCCCGGATAATCAGCCTAGATTGTTTCAAATTTACAATGTGTTTGAGCTGTTCTTAATTCACTTTTATTAGTAGTTGTTGTAAAATAGAACAATGAGCAGGTTTATATATTTTCTTAGGCGGCAGGTTCTTTTTTTTCTTTTTTCTGTTCTTTTTTTTGGTTGTAATAAAGTTCAGGATATGACTCTGGCAGAAATTGCTGAAATTACGGCTTCTGAGGGTGAAGGTCTCGTATTCAAGACTCTGAGCAAACCGTACAATGATGATGTTTTTAAAGACGGTTTGGTGGGCGGTGTATGGCAGGATTCAATTCTAAGCGATCCTAAGACATTCAATCAGCTTATTGCAGAAAGAGATGCAGTTTCTGCTGGTATTGTTTCCATGATGTTGGATTATCTTGTAGATTATGATTTTTCATCCCGGCAATGGAAGCCTCATCTGGCATTTTTTGAGATTGAAATTGATCAGAGGAAAGAAACTCTTACAGTCCATTATACGCTTAGGGACGGTTTATACTGGACCTGGTACGGAAGCGACCGAAAGATCCCTGTTACGAGCGATGATTTTGTGTTCTGGTACAATGAAATTGCAGGGGATGAGCAGTTTGGTTCCAGCGGGTATGCTCAGCAGTGGTGTACAATGCCTGACGGTGAATCAAAAAGGGTTGAATGTGTAAAAATAGACGACAGGCATTTTGATTTTATATTCCCCCGCATAGTTTCTGATCCCCTGCTTGCCACGAATATGTCGCTTTGCCCTTCTTTTATTTACAAGGAAGCAAAGAAAAAGAGCGGTGCAGACGGCGTTAAGGGGCTTTTCCCGGTGAATGCAGATGTCCGTTCTATTCCTAGTTGCGGCAAATGGTATCTTTCTGAATATTCTCCTTCTCAAAGACTTGTGTTTTCTAGAAATCCTTATTATTGGGAGAAAGATGGAAACGGTTGTTCTGTTCCGTACACCGAAAAGCAGGTTTATCAGATTGTGGGCGACATGAATACGAATTATCTCTTGTTTAAGCAGGGGAGAATGGATTCTTATATGCCGCGTCCTGAAGAACTTAATGATGTGATTGAAAATCAGAATGATGAATATACAGTATTTAACGCAGAAGGTTCTATTGGAGCCTCGCTGTGGTCGTTCAATCAGAATCCAATAAATTCAAAAGAACCGTTCTACAGATGGTTCTGTATAAAGCAGTTCAGACAGGCTATGAGCTGCCTGTTGAACAGGGACAGAATAATTTCTCAGACATACCGTGGACTTGCTTCTGCAAAATATGATTTTTTTCCAGATGCAAATCCTATGTACAATCCTGATATTATGCTCCGTTACCAGTACAATAAAGAAATGGCCTTGTCGCTGCTTGATTCTGCTGGTTTCAGCCGGGATAAAGACGGTGTGATGAGGGATTCTTCTGGAACAGCTGTTGAATTTGATCTTTCCATAGCTTCGTCTTCATCTGTTACAAATGATATTGCACTTATAATTTCCGATGAATGTTCAAAGGTTGGAATTAAGGTGAATATACGTCAGATTGATTTTCAGAAGATTATAGAGATGCTTTCGTCTTCTTATGACTGGCAAAGTGTAATAATAGGTCTGGGTGCGAATATGTTTCCAAGTCAGGGAAGCAATGTTTGGCCATCGGGCGGAAATCTTCATCTTTGGTATCCTCTTCAAAAGCAGCCTGCAACGGATTGGGAGGCACGGCTTGACTATCTTTATAATGAGGGCTCTTACACGAATGATAAGGCTGAAGCTAAGGTATTCTGGGATGAATTCCAGCGGATTATTTTGGAGCAGTGTCCGGTAATTTATCTTGTCCGCCCGCTTTCTTTTGCGGCTGTAAGGAACAAATGGGATTTGTCCAACGTCTTTTATGACAATAAGAATGGCTTTATGACAGACCATATTTTTCTACGCAACGTTCAGTAAAAGCCTAAGAAATTATCAGGAGTGAAAACTGTTATGAAAGATTCGTTTAAAAAGATTACAGGTCTTATATCAGTGCCGTGGAAAATGTACAAAAAAAAGGCTCCGCTTGCGGCATTTATAACCGGCAGAATTTTTACTATGTTCGTACTTTTGTATCTGCTTGGCTTTTCTCTGTTTGCACTTATGGAACTTGCGCCTGGAGATATAGTTGATCAGATGATGACGCAGCAGCTTATGTCCGGCATGGAAAGTTCAAAGGCTTCTGCAGGTGGTTCTCAGGTTACAGCGAACGAAAATTTTTCTGAAAAACAAATGGAAAATCTACGCAAGGAATTCGGATTGGACAAGCCTTTTTACGTGCAATATGCGAAGTGGCTTAACCGGGTTCTGTTTCATCATGATCTGGGAATAAGTCTTGTAAGCCGTGCACCTGTAAGTTTTCTGATTGCTTCCAGAATATGGAATTCTGTTTTGTTGAACTTGATTTCTCTTGTATTTATAACGGTGTTTTCTTTTTTGCTGGGCGTTTATTTTTCAAGTAAAGCTGGGACAAAAATTGATGTTGCCGTTACATTCTTTGCCTTGTTTTTTCATGCATTTCCGTCAATCCTTCTTCTTATTCTTATTCAACTTTTTGCATCTGTAACAAGGTTGTTCCCTGTAACGGCTTACCCGGATTTTCCGTTTGAATCATCTCCGGCTGCTTTCTCACTCAGCTATATGCATCATGTTTTTTTACCGCTTCTTGCCTCCTTCTTTGGGGGAGCTGGCGGTACTTTGCGGATGATTCGCTCTACAATGCTCGATCAGCTTGGACTTCCGTACATATTCGCTTTGCGTGCCCGTGGAATAAACGAACGTCGTGTTTATCTTAACCATGCATTCAGAAATACTCTTAATCCGTATATAACAGGAAGCGCGAATCTCCTTGCAAGCCTTTTCAGTGGTTCCCTTTTGCTTGAAATCATCTTTGCATATCCAGGGATCGGACGGCTTACATATGAAGCTGTCCTTCAGCAGGATATAAATCTTGTGCTTGCTACGAGTATGTTTTCGTCCGCATTGGTTCTGGTGGGAATGATAATAAGTGATATCCTGCTGGCATTCGTAGATCCAAGAATCAGGTACGGTAAGGACTAAAGGCAGGGGAGGACAGAAATGAAAAAGTTTTTTGATTATCTTAGGAACAGACCGTTAGCTTTAGCTTCTGCTGTCATTCTTGCAATTCTGTATTTTATAATGATTTTTGCAGATTTTTTTGCTCCATACAAAGCTTCCCGCTCGTTTGAAAACAATACCTTTCATCCTGCGAACGTTCAGCTTACGCTCAATGGAATAAAAGTCCGCGAATTCCGTTCTATAAATAAAGCCAGTTGGAAATACGTGCGTGTAAAGGATGAAGAATGCATTCATTCTTTAAAATTCTTTGCAAAGGGGTATGAATACAGAATTTTTGGAATAATTCCTTGCAGCCGTCATATCATAGGATCTGATTCTGACTATCCGGCTTATCTTATGGGGGCTGACAATCTTGGACGTGATATTTTCAGCCGCATAATTCAGGGAAGCCGTATTTCCCTTACGATTGGATTCGTTGCGACAGCAGTTTCTTTGATTCTTGCCGTAATTTTGGGCGGAATAAGCGGATATTTCGGCTCTGCCGCTGACTGGATTATCATGCGCTCCGCAGAATTCTTTATGCTTTTTCCGGGACTTTATTTTATCCTGTTCCTGCGCTCAATTCTAAATACAAAAATGGACAGCGGAACATCCTACATGATAATAACGCTGATTCTTGCGCTTGTAGGTTGGCCCGGAATGGCACGAACCTTGCGCGGAATGATTCATGCAATAAAACGCGAGGAATTCGTAATCGATGCAGCCCTTGAAGGAATTCCTGCAATCATCGTGATTATCCGTCACATAATTCCTCAGATTTCAAGTTATCTTATCGTCGGCATTACGCTAAGTATTCCGGGCTACATAATGAGCGAGACCGCTCTTTCCTACCTTGGTCTTGGAATAAATGATCCGTCCGTAAGCTGGGGCTCAATGATAAACCGGGACATTTCAACGCTTTCAAACCTGCGTAGTTTTCCGTGGCTTTTGTACCCGGTTCTGATGCTTCTGATTGTAACTTTGGCATTTAATTTTTTGGGAGATGCACTCCGCGACTTTTTTGATCCTTACAGCATTATTTTCAGAAAAAAAAGAAGGAAGGGGGAAAGCCTTCCCCTCGCCGGCACTCCGTTGCCGTCTACCCCTTCTAACGGGGCTCTGCCCCGTAACGCCCCGGAGGTTCTTCTCTCTGTAGAAGATCTTAATGTTACGTTCTCAATTCTCCGCGGTGTTTCCCGGATTCCCGTCTATGGAGTAAGGGGCGTATCCTTTCATGTAAATAAAGGCGAAATTCTTGGCCTTGTAGGCGAATCCGGCTCTGGAAAGTCTGTTTCTACAACAGCGATTCCCGGACTTCTTCCTGCAAATGCAGAACTTTCTGGTCATATTTATTATAAAGGCCGTGATCTTACTGCATTAAGCCAGAATGAACTTCGAAAATACCGCGGTTCAGAAATTGCGCTGATTTTTCAGGAGCCAGGCAGGTCTTTTGATCCCCTGCAGACGATAGGTTCCGTTTTTTGGGAAACATTCATGGTAAAAGAGCCGGAAATAACCAGGGAAGAAGCCTATGCAAAAGCAGAAAAACTGCTCGCAGAAGTAGGATTGCCTGATCCTGCAAAACGGCTTGCTTCTTATCCGCATCAGTTCAGCGGCGGGCAGCTTCAGCGCATTGGAATTGCGCTCGCTCTTGCCCAGAACTGCCGTCTTCTTATTGCCGATGAGCCTACAACAGCTCTTGACGTAACAATTCAGGCGCAGATTGTTTCCTTGCTGCTTAAGCTTAAGGAGGAACGGGGGCTTTCTATTATTTTTATAAGTCATAATATAAGTCTTGTTGCTCAGATCTGCGACAGAATTGCTGTAATGTACGGCGGAAAAGTAATGGAAACAGGAACGGCTGATCAGATAATGCATAATCCGCGTCATCCGTATACTAAAGCCCTTATTTCTGCTATGCCGGAATTCGGGAGTCACTATACAAAAAAACGTATGATTTCAATTCCGGGCCGTGTTTCAGATCCAGCATTCCCGGAGCCAGGCTGTCCGTTTGCTCCCCGCTGTTCATATGCAACTCCTGAATGTACGGAAAAAGATGCTGTTTGTAAAAGTTTTGTATAAATAGTATTATATTTCTATATGAAAAGGAACGTTTTTTTTGAAGGTTTCCGTGACGGCATTCCAATTGGTCTTGGTTATTTTGCCGTTGCATTCAGTCTTGGGATTGTTGCAAAGAATGCAGGTCTCACTCCCTTGCAGGGGTTTATTGCAAGTTTTTTGAACATTGCTTCTGCCGGTGAAAATGCGCTTTTTAAAGCAATACAGTCATCTGAAAAGGTTTTTGAGATTGCTCTTATTTCTATAGTTATTAATGCGCGGTATTTTCTTATGAGCTGTTCTCTGAGTCAGCGGTTCGCCAATGATACGCCCTTCTATCATCGTCTTTTGGTTGGCTTTGGAATAACTGATGAAATATTCGGGATTTCGATTGCCCGCGGAAAAAACGTCGAGCCGCTGTATAATTACGGTGCACTTCTGTTTGCCGTTCCGATGTGGTCAATTGCAACTTCGCTTGGAATTCTTGCAGGAACGTATCTTCCTGTCCGCATTGTCAGTGCTCTTTCTGTCGCTCTTTACGGGATGTTCGTTGCAATTATAATTCCGCCTGCAAAAAGAAATCCTGTGATTGCGCTTTCCGTTCTTTCTGGTTTTGTTTTTAGTTATGGGTTTTCTGTTTTGCCGCATTTAAAGAATCTCTCTGAGGGAAACAGGACAATAATTCTTACGATTCTGATTGCTTCCATTGCGGCTGTCATAAAGCCGTTGCCAAAGGAACCTTCAGAGGCATGTAAACAGGAGACGTCAGAAAATGAATAACGGCGCATACATTTCAATTCTTACGGCAGCTTTCGTTACCTATCTTATAAGGGTTCTACCTCTTACATTAATAAGAAAGCCTATAAACAACAGGTTTATAAAGTCATTTCTATATTATGTTCCCTATGTAACTCTATCTGTAATGACATTCCCGGCAATAATTCAGGCAACTCAAACTCCGGCTTCTGGTATAATCGCGCTAGTTGTTGGTGTTGTGCTTGCCTTTTTTGGAGCAGGGCTTTTTCCTGTTGCGTGTGCATGCTGCGTTTCTGTCTTTGCTATAGAAATGTTCATTGCATAATCAAGCACTGTGATTTATTATTGATATATGGCTATTGAAGAGTTTGTTCCGTGTATTAATGAAGATGTAAATAAAATTTTAAAATTTTCGGCAGAAATAGATAAAATGACTTCTGTATTTCGCAGAACTATGCTGATAGATAAAAGCCGTTGCGAAAACGATGCAGAGCATTCATGGCATATTGCGGTTATGGCTGTTCTTTTTGAAAAATTTGCTCCGGCCGGAACAGACATTTTCAGAGCCGTAAAAATGTGCGTGGTCCATGATCTTGTAGAAATCTATGCCGGTGATACTTACGCTTATGATACTGATGGCAACAAATCAAAGGCAGAACGTGAAAAAAAGGCGGCAGACAGGCTGTTCTGCATGCTTCCAGATGAAATAGGTATGAAAATCCGGCTCCTATGGGAAGAATTTGACAGTATGAAAACACCGGACTCTAAATATGCTGCCTGTATGGACAGGATACAGCCATTCCTTCACAATACTTTAACAGGCGGACATACCTGGGTGGAAGGGGCTGTTACAAAAAAAATGCTTTTGGAAAGGTGTGCAGTAATAAAAGATACTTTACCGGAAGTGTGGGACTGGATTTTAAAAAACGTTGAAAATTCTGTATGCAGGGGTTGGATAAAAGACCGCTGAGATCTTGGAGGTGCAATATGAACGAAGTTATGTTGATTGAAAAGGCATTTGAAATGCTTAAGTTTTCTTATTGTCCTTATTCTCATTTTCATGTTGGTGCTGCCCTGCTTTCAAAAACAGGTAAGATATATGGCGGATGCAACGTAGAAAATGCGGCTTATGGCCCTTCGAATTGCGCTGAGCGTACTGCCATATTCAAGGCTGTCAGCGAAGGCGAAAAGGAATTTGAAGCAATCTGCATTGCGGGCGGAATGAATGGAGTTATAACGGATTTTTGTCCGCCCTGCGGAGTCTGCCGTCAGGTGATGAGGGAATTTTGTTCTCCAGATTTTAAAATCATTCTTGCAAAATCAAAAGATGAGTATAAAATTTTCACTCTGGCAGAGCTTCTTCCTGAAAGTTTTACGCTGTAAAGCTTGTGAATGACTGGAAAATTTATATTTTTTCTTTGGAGCGGCTTATGGCTTTTATTTCTAATCCTGAATTTTCAGAAGAGACCTGCTTTTGTTTTTCTGGCAGAGATATCTTTTTAAAAAAAAGCGGGGAACTCCTAAAGTTCAATGATCTTATTTATTTTAATAAATTAGACAAAAACTCTGATTTTTTTGAAGAGAAGGCCTTTGGCATCTGTGCGGTTTCCGTTTCGGAAGGTATAGAGTTTTCACAGGAATACGTAAAAATTCCGATGAGACAGTTTTTTGCTGATAACGGTGAGGAACTGATTGTAAAGTCTTCCCGTTCGCGTGCAATATTGAATTGGAGAAGGGAAATGCGTTTTTGTCCTTCATGCGGTAAACCGCTTGTTGAAAGCGAAAAATTTTCTGCCCGGGAATGTCCTGTATGTCATAAAATTTATTTTCCAAGAATTGAACCTTGCGTAATTGTTTTAGTCCGTAATGGAGAAAAGATACTTCTTGCACGGCATGCACAGCGCAATCAGGATATATATGCGTGCATCGCCGGTTTTATAGAATCCGGTGAAACAGCTGAACAGGCAGTAAAAAGGGAAGTGAAAGAAGAAATTGGCATAGAAATACAGAACGTTGTGTATAAGGGCAGCCAGAGCTGGCCGTTTCCCGATCAGCTTATGCTTGCATTTACGGCAGAATATAAAAGTGGCGATATTGTTTTACAAAAAGAAGAAATCTCCGATGCGGGCTGGTTTTCTAAAGAGGAATGTCCTGAAACACCGTTGCCAGGTTCTGTTGCGTACCGGTTAATACATGATGAATTTTAATTGCAAACATTTATAATGGTTACAATAAAACTTTTTATTCTCTTGATAAAACAGAGAAGTTTTATGAAATTTTTTTCATAAAATATCTCTGTTTTTTGCATCAGAATCGGTTTAATTTTCAATGATCACAAAGTTTTTTGCAGGAACCTTTATAACTTTTGATGCTGCAGAAACGGAATACGTTCCGTTCTGTTCATTTATGCTCACAAGTTTTCCATAGTCATTTATGTCCTTTGCTTCATCGGATCCGTTGAAATAAACCGTGAATTTTCCGGCTGAATATTTGATAAGGTTAGGACTTATCATGTCAGCTTCTGCACCTTCATTAGCACCGAAGCTGGAACGGTTTGCATTTCTTAATGCGATAAGAGCCTTGTATGTATTGTAGACATCATAGAATTTATCTTTGAATGAAAGGTCTATTCCGTTGATTTTGTTTCCGGCTATGTAACTGTTGGAATTGCCGTTTTTTGTACGCATAAATTCCTGTCCGCCGTTTATAAACGGTGTTCCCTGCGCAAGAAAAACGAATGCAGCTGCCAATTTGTCTTCTTTTTTTACGGTTTCGAGCTGCTGTTCTGTAAGAAGTTCAAAAAGATTGCCGTTCTGGTTTTTTCCTATTTCTGTTATTGCAAGTTTGTCAAAGAGAGTATGATTGTCATGACATTCGACATAGTTTATGCTTCTTCCTAATTTTTTTGTGAAGCCGCCTTTTCCTCTCAAAGAGCCGGTAAGTCCTGCAATTACAGTGTTAAAGGAAGCACCGTTTCCCTGTACAAAACCGCACTGAGCAGGACTGAATACAGAACCTTTTAAGGCATCTCTGTAGTCATCATTAAAGCATCCTACTCCGTTAACGTTTTCATCATCTGTAATAAGGTCTACAGTACTTTTTGAGCATCCGAATTTAACAAGGCTTTTTCCACCTGTCCATGGTTCTCCGTAGACCATTACGTTAGGATCAATTTCTTTGAGGGCGTTGTAAACTGCTGTCATTGTATCGCGTTCCTGAAGTCCCATAAGGTCAAAACGGAATCCATTTACATGGTAGTCAAGCATCCAGTGTCTTACGGAATCTACTACAAATTTGCGTACCATAGTGCGGTTTGTAGCAATTTCGTTTCCGCAACCAGATCCGTTTGAATAGCTTCCGTCTGCATTCAGTCTGTAGAAATATTCAGGCACAGTAAGATCATATATCGAATTTTCGCCAGTTCCACTTGTATGGTTGTATACTACATCCATAATAACGGCAATTCCATTTTCATGAAGCTTTCCGATCATATACCGCATTTCGTTTACGGCCTGGGTACCGTCTTTGTATCCTGTAGAAACATAGCGTCCCTCAGGAACATTGTAGTTGTAAGGGTTGTATCCCCAATTGTAAAGGGTGTTTGTATTTTTTTCTGCATATTCAAAGCATGGCAGGATCTGAACATGAGTAATGCCTAAATCTTTAAGGTGGGAAATTATTTTATCGCCGTCTGCGATTTCCTTGAATTTTCCGGTTGAGTCAGAAACTTCTACAAGAGACCAGTCGCGTATGTGCATTTCATAAATCACAGCATCGGTGTAGGACATGGCTTTTTTCCCGCTTTCCCCGAATGGATTGTAATAGCTTTCTTTTGTTCCCCATGAAGTATCTTTTGTAAGGTTCTGCGGAATCGCTGCAGGATCTTTGTTTATGTCAGTAATCTGGCTTGCCGTAGATTCCGAACTTGCTGCTTTTGCCCAAATATCGCATACACGTACTTTTTTCCCCGGATTAGAAATTTCGTACTGATAGTATCTGAATCCATCTACAGGAATATTCAGAACCCATATTCCCGGATTTTGAGCATCTTTTTCCATTTTTATGGATTTAACGGGCTTCGCAAGATTTTCTGAATCTCTGAACAAAAGAATTTTAACGTTTTTTGCAAGCGGAGCCCAACATTTGAACTGTGCTGAATTTTCAGAAAGCGTAAGACCAAGGTCATTGCCCGGATATGAATTAAGCTTGTCCAAATCTGGCTGTTCCTTTGCCCATAAAGATAGGCAGAGCGTTATGGCACATGAAGCAAGAAGAATTTTTTTGAGATTAAAGAATATTCTCTTCATTTTTTACTCCAAAAATAAATTTCTATGGTAATTATACTTTATTTTCTGAAAAAATTATTGTCCATTTCTATGAAATAATAGCACAAAACTATTCTTTTTTTCGAACGTTGACTTTGGCAGCATTGCCGTTTGCTGCAAGGTTGTTGATTCAAGTGTTTTAAGGTACAATAAGGGAAGGGGTTTTTATGACAGATACAGAGCAGCCGATTATAAAAGTTTCGCATGTTTCAAAGCAATTCAATATGGAAGCCGGATTCTTTGCAAAGAAAAGAAAATCTGTTTATGCTGTAAATGACGTTTCATTTGAGCTTAAGAAAGGGAGAGCTTACGGTATTGTTGGCGAATCAGGCTGCGGAAAGACAACTACTGCTAGAATGATTGTGCAGATGTATATTCAGACTTCCGGTGAAATTTTTTATGAAAAAGAATCTGTTTCTGGTTTTTCAAAAAGAGATCTCAGACATTACAGAGAAAAAGTTAAATATATATTTCAGGATCCTGCGCGTTCATTAAATCCCAGAATGACAGTTTTTGAAGTCATGACAGCAGCTTTGCGTCATTCTTCCATGTGGAAGGGAAAAAAAGAAGCATGGAAAGAAGCTTCAAAAATAATTCAGGAAGTCGGACTTAGTGAGGAAGATCTTAACAGGCGTCCGGCAGAATTTTCCGGCGGACAGAGACAACGAATTTCTATTGCCCGTGCCCTTATAATGAATCCCGATGTACTTATCTGTGATGAAGTTGTTTCTGCTCTTGATGTTTCTATTCAGGGGCAGATTATAAATCTTCTTCTTGACCTTAGAAAGTCACGCAACCTTAGTTTTATTTTCATTACGCATGATCTTAAGGTTGCATGTTATTTTTGTGATGAAATTGGCGTTATGTACAGAGGCGTATTGGTGGAAGAAGCTCCTGCCGAGAGCCTGTATAAAGACGCTCTGCATCCTTATACAAAGCTGCTTTTTGACGGTGCGCAGGGAAAACTTTCTTTTTCCAATTGCGAGGTAAAGACAACACTAGAAAAAGAAGTTTGCTGTCCTTTTGCGTACCGCTGCCCAAACGCTACCGAACGCTGCCGCCAGGAACTCCCGGAATTCCGGGAGATTGCAGGCGGGCATAAGGTCAGATGTTTTTACCTGTAATGCCACCAGAAGGATATTTAAGCACAAAATTACTTTTATAAATTAGTTTTGTTTTTTTTCATACTTCCACATACCTTTGATCGGCGAGAATGAAATTGTATAAGTCCCGCTGGTAACGTTTAGTACAATATTATTACCGTTTGAATCCCCCCAGTTTTTTGACCAATCTGAATCAGATGTGCAGAATTTAAATTGAATTGTCTGCGCAGAATCAAATGTAAGATCTATTTGAAACCAACCGTCATCCGCTGCATTCATTTTTGTACCGCCCCACTTATTAAAAGTTCCGCGGATATACATTGTGGAATAAGTCTCCTGAATTACAGAACCGTTATCCTGTTGTGTATACGTTTCTCCAGCTACGTAGGTTTCGTCATCAAAGTAATTTGATTCTGTTTTGTCCAGAATATATACACGGTAAGCACATGGTGCGATATTTTTTACGGTTACTGCTGAATTTTCATAGACTGGCAGAGGAGCTTCTGTATCTCCAATCAGGCATGAAATAGACGAGAACGAACCGCTTCCTGATAAAGAAACGCTTTCCAGAGCTGTTCTTCCAAGATTGAATATGCAGAGAAGCTTTTCATTGTCAGTACTGATTGTGTACGCCAGGACCTTGCTGTTTCCTGATGTAAGGAATTTTACATTTCCGTTTGCAAATGTTTCTTTATGAGCTTTTCTAAGAGCATTAATTGCTTTGTTGCATTTTAACAGGGAATTTTCGGTAGCTGCTTCTGTTGCTTCCAGATTCCAGTCAAATTTACCTCTAAGTCTTGAATCGCCGGAAATGTTGAGCTGTTTCATCCCGATTTCTGTACCGTAGTAAATTACAGGAACTGTTGGTCTTAAAAGAGAAAGTGATGTGGCAAGTTTCTGGAGTTTTTCGTCACCTGTGAAGGTTGTTGCAACGCGGTCATTGTAATTATCATGATTTACCATGAATGTTGCAAAACCTGTTCCTGTTGTTTTATTCTGATGCAAAGAAGAAGAAATGGTATCTGCCTGATTTTTTACTGCGATGGTACAAGGTTTTCCCTGGTCAAAATCCAACAGCATATTAAATTCATCTTCATTTCCAAGGTACTTTTCAAATGTTGTGCGGTTTCCTTCAATCCATGCTTCAGCCATCATGAATTTTGGTGAACTGTATTTATCAAGTTCTGCCCTTAATTCCTTGAACCATGAATGAGATTCGTCTGTGTCGCAGCAATTAACTGATGAGGCTGTTTTTGTTTCAACAAGATAGCGGACAGCGTCTGCACGGAGACCGTCAAAGCCCTTGTTAAGCCAGTAACGTACTACATTTTTCATTTCTTCACGTACTTCGTAGTTTCTGAAGTTCAAATCAGGCATTCCAGATCCGAATGCTCCGTAGTAATAAGCAGTTCTGTTATTGTTTTTGTACCAGTTACCGGAACTCATTCCGTTGCTCCAAGTAAGCTGTGTAGTGTTCCACATATACCAGTCTTTCTTCTCTGTTCCCATTGCAGAATTCAAGAACCATTGGTTTGAAGTGCTTGTGTGGTTTGGAACGAAGTCAAAAATGATTTTCATTCCGCGTGCATGGCAGGCATTGATAAGTTCAGTCAGGTCGTCTTCCGTTCCAAAATAGCTGTTCACGCTGTAATAATCTACGGTATCGTAGCCGTGCATATTAAAGTTATCACCTTTTCCCTTGTAGCTGCATTCAAAAATCGGGCTGAGCCAGATTCCGTCGCATCCGATTTCAGTCTGAATGTAGTCAAGTTTTGCGGTAACGCCTTTTAAATCTCCGCAGCCGTCTCCGTCAGAGTCATTAAAACTTTTCATCCAGATGTGATAGAAGGAAGTTTTTTTCCACCAGTCAGCTTCAAGTCCTGTAGACTGATTTGCAGCTGCTGATGCTTCTGCATTTTTTTCGCTTTTATAGTTTTTGTCCCCGCAGAATTCAAAAAGACTGCTTTCTGTTGAAGTGCTGTTTTCTGAACTTCCGTCAGTATTATTTCCAGAAGTTCCCCCGGTGCTACTTCCAGAGCCGCTTGTCTGCTGATTCTGCTGTGCTTTTAAAAACGCATTTATCAGTTCTGAATTATCTGAACTCGATCCGTTGTTACATGCCGCAAATAAAATAGCGGCGGTAAAAATTGTTAAAAAAAATTTATTTTTCATGAACTTATATTAGAATGAATTCTCTTTGTGTATCTACTGAAAAAGCCTGTTTTTTAAGAATAAAACAGAGAAATTTCTGAAAAATTGCGGAAAATATGTATACTAACAGTCTTTTGTATGGTATATTTACTTGCAGACGATTTTCTCAGGAGGGGGATTTTTGAAAATAATTCACTGTGCAGACCTTCATCTTGATTCAAAAATGGAAAGCAATCTTTCCAGGGAAAAGGCTTTGCAGCGGAAGGAAGAACTGCTTAAGTCATTTGAAAATCTGATTACCGTTCATGCGCAGAAAAATTCCGTAGGTGTAATAATAATTGCCGGTGATCTGTTTGATACATTAAAAAGTTTTCAGAAAACTGTAAAAAAGCAGGTTTTTCATTTAATTCAAAGTCATCCGGAAATTACGTTTCTTTATCTGAAGGGAAATCATGATTCTGAATCTTTTTTTGAAGCTCAGGAAAGGATTCCTGAAAACCTAAAGTTTTTTTCTTCTGAAAAATGGATTTCTTATGATTTTGGTAAAGTCTGCATTACGGGGCGTGAAATCACTTCTTTTGTTCCTGAAGATGTTTATAATGAGCTTGTCCTAGATTCCGGACGGATTAATATAGTTGTTCTTCACGGTGAAATTGTAAAATCGACCGGTAAGTCAGATGCTCCGTTTATAAATCTTTCTAAATTAAAAAATAAATATATAGACTATCTTGCATTGGGACACATTCATTCTTATTCATGCGAGCGGCTGGACAAGAGGGGCGTGTTCTGTTATTCAGGCTGTTTGGAAGGCCGCGGATTTGACGAAACTGGTCCAAAAGGTTACGTGCTTCTTGATGTCGATGAAGAAAAAAATTCTGTTTCACAAGAATTTATAGAAACTTCAATCAGGAAATTGTATGCGCCTGAAATTAATATTACCAATCTGGAAGATTATTCTGACATTCTGAACAAAATTTCCTCTGATATTGACAGTATTTCCAGAAAAAGCCTTGTAAAAGTCATTCTGAAAGGAGAAGTCTCTGAGGCGGCAGATATAATGACAGAATCTTTTGCCCGGCAACTTGAATCGGATTTCTTCTTTATCAAGGTGGAAAATCAGACGGAAATAAAAATTGATTACGAAAAATACAGGAATGATATTTCTCTTAAAGGAGAATTCGTTCGAACTGTTGAATCTCAGAATCTCCCGGAAGAAAAAAAAGCCAGAATAATTATTGCTGGGTTAAAGGCCCTGTCAGGAAAAGAGGTCTGAATGTTCATTAAGTCAATAAATATAGAAAATTTCGGTAATTTTCATAAGCAGGAATTCATTTTTACAGAAGGATTGAATTCTTTTATTCATGAAAACGGATGGGGTAAATCTACGCTGGCAGCCTTTATAAAGGCAATGCTTTATGGAATGGACGAAAAGGGCAGAAAAAAAGAGGGATTTTTTGAGCGTGAACGTTATTTTCCGTGGAATGGAGGAAAATTCGGTGGAAACATGATTTTTTCAACTGGAAAAAAAGAATACCGGATTACAAGATTTTTTGACAGAAAGAAAAAAGAACTTGATACTTGCGAAATTTGGGATATGGTTTCAGGACTTAAGGCTGAAGAATTTTCTGACGGCGAAGAGCTTGGAGTCCAGCTTTTTAGGATTGACCGTGATTCTTTTGAGCGAAGCTGCTTTGTAACTCTTGACAAGGAAAAACTTCCTGCTTTAAGTGATAATATAAATGCAAAGCTTAATGGACTTCTTGATGATTCTGATGACGTTGGAAATTATGAGACGGCAGACAAAATTTTAAGTTCTGCGCTTTCTTTGCTTCAGGCGCCAAGAGCGCGGGATGCTGTAATAAGAACAATTGAGGCTGAGATAGAAAACCGCAAGGAAAGCTTGGATAAAATAAATTCATTGGAAAAAACGGTTGCTCAGCTTTCTGCTCTAATGGAAAATGAAAATCAGAGAAAAAAATATGAAAAAGAAAGGCTTTCTGAGCTTGAGACGAAAAAAGAAAATATCAGTCTTTACGAAAAGCGCAGGTTACATGAATCCATGAAGAAGTCTCTTGATGAAAAAAAATCTCTGGAAAAACAATATACGGATTTTTTTAACGGGCTGATCCCTTCGGAAGCAGAAATTACAGAATGTCTTAATCTTAATAACCGTATATCTCAACTTGAAATAGACATAAGCCGTAATGAACTTTCGCCGGAGGAAAAATTAAATTATTCAGAACTTAAGGATTTTTTTTCAGGAGACGTTCCGTCTGTTGAGCAGATAGAAAAGTGTCGTTCTGAACTTGATGAAAAGAAAGACATCCTTCATAAAATTGATTCTGCTGCACTTTCCGAACAAGAGCAGCGCAGGCTTGAAGTTCTGAAAACTCAGTTCAGCGGCTTGGAAATTTCTCCTGAAATAATAGCCTTTCACCTTGATGATATCTGTTCTGCAGAAAAAATTCTGCAGGACCTGAACGAAATGCGCTTTAATCATAAATCCCTTGAAGAACAGAAAAAAAAGCTGGAAGAAGATGCATTAAAAGCTAAGAAAAATGTGCGTATTTCAGGAATCGCTTTTTTTACTGTTTTAACGGCTTTATCATCATTATGTTTTTTTGTTTTTACCCTCGGAATGCTGGTTTCTTCTGTTATTGCAGGTTTTGCAGTGTGTTCTCTTTGTTTCGGGCTTCTTTTTTCTACAGGTTTTCAGAAAATAAAGGAAGTTTCGGATTCTATTTTAAGCCTTGATTCAAAAATTCAGGATGCGGAGTGGCGCTATAATTCTTTAAATGATTCTTATATTAGTTTTATAAATCAGATTCATCCTGGTTTTAACCAGGAAAAACCCCAATACGAACTGCTCAGGATTGAAAACGAATGGCAGACTTTCGGGGAACTTCTTCAGAAAGAAAAAGCTTATGATTCTGTCTCAAAAAATAACCCAAGGCTGTGTGAACTTACAGAAGCGATCGAAGCTTTTACTGTCCGCTATGAATCTCGTTGCAAGACATCTGAGCCTTCTGGAGTACTTGCCATGTTAAGTCAGCGACTTCCTCCGTACAGGGATTATTCAAGGCGGATGATGATTATAGAATCGTCCGGGAAGGATCTTGATTTTGCAAGGAAAAGATTGAATGAACTTTTTTCAAAATGGAATGTCGAAGGGGGCGGAGATACAAATTCAAAGGTCAGCCAGATTCAGAAAAATCTGCTTGCGCTTGAAAATATCCAAGAAACTCTGCCTTCGGAAATGGCTGCGGTAAAAAAGTTTGAATCTGAAAATGACATGACAAAAATTTATTTGGCTGAAGAACCTTCTCTTTCACTTGAGCAGGTTAATCAGGAATATTCTGCTGTTTCCGCAAAATTGATTCAGATAGAAAGAACGGTAAACGAATATAAAGAGCGCATAAATGACTATGAGCTTGAAATTGATAGAAAGTCCGACTATGAAAATGAAATCGACGTACTTGAAAAAAAGCTTACAGCGGCTAAGGAAAGGGCAGAAGAACTTTCCTATGCTAGAACTTTCTTAAAAACCGCCTATGAATCTCTTTCTGACCGCTATATGGAAAAAATGGAATCTGCGTTTACGGAATGCATGAAACTTTCTGGAAGCAAAAGGTCAATTCTTATTGACAGAAATATGGACGTAAAGGTTGAAGGCGAAGGTTCTCTTTATACTTCTGATTATTTGAGCGAAGGATACAAGGATCTTGTAAATTTCTGCACAAGAATAGCCCTTATAAGTGCAATGTTTACGGAAGAACAGCCTGTCATCATCCTGGATGATCCTTTTGTTAATTTTGATGAAGATAAAATTGTAAATGCCGGAAAGATTGTTGCTTCTATTGCGCAGAATAAACAGGTTCTGTATTTTGCCTGCCATGATTCAAGGTGCATTTAGAAAGATTCAGAATAAAGTTCTAATTTAAAATTTGACATTCTGAATTATGAACTGTAGAATGTTATTAATAATATAACCCTATGACGAGAGTAAGCAGAATTCTGCGTATTCTTATCATCATAAATGAAACTGCAAAGCCGGTTTCTATAAGGAGGCCAAAAAAATGGCAAAGGTAGAGCTTAAGGGCATCTGCAAAGATTATGACGGTGGTGTTCGTGCTGTAACAAACGCAAACATCACAATTGAAGACAAGGAATTCTGCGTATTCGTAGGTCCTTCTGGATGTGGTAAATCGACTACACTCCGTATGATTGCCGGATTGGAAGAAATTTCAGAAGGTAAGCTTTATATCGACGGTATCGAAATGAACGATGTTCCTCCTAAGGATCGCGATATCGCCATGGTATTCCAGAATTATGCTCTTTATCCACATATGTCTGTATACGACAATATGGCATTTGGACTTAAGCTTCGTAAAGTTGATAAAGCAGAAATCGACCGCAAAGTAAAAGAAGCTGCAAAACAGCTTGGTCTTACACAGTATCTTCAGAGAAAGCCAAAGGCTCTTTCTGGAGGACAGCGCCAGCGTGTTGCTGTAGGTCGTGCTATCGTCCGCGAACCAAAAGTATTCCTTTTCGATGAACCTCTTTCTAATCTTGATGCAAAGCTTCGTGTTACTATGCGTGCAGAAATTGCAAACCTGCACAATACACAGCAGAAGACAATGATTTACGTAACTCATGACCAGACAGAGGCTATGACATTGGGTACAAAAATCGTTGTAATGAAGGATGGTTTCGTTCAGCAGATTGGAGCTCCGTTGTATCTTTACAATAACCCAATCAACAAATTCGTTGCAGGATTTATCGGAACACCTCCGATGAACTTCATGACTGTAAAGGTTCTTGAACGTGGCGGTAAAATCGTTTGTGATGAAGGTTCTTTTGAAATTGCTCCAACAGAAGCACAGGCTGCATGCCTTAAAGACTACATCGGTAAGGAAGTTTCATTCGGTATTCGTCCAGAAGATGTTGTATACTCAGCTCAGCCGGTTGGAAAAGACAATATGCAGATGAAGATTATCAACAAGGAACCTCTTGGTGCTGAAACTCACTTGTATCTTGTTTCTAACAAAGGCCAGCAGCTTATTGCTAAAACAAATGCGAACGCAGAATTCCGTCTTGGTGACACAATCAACGTTGTTCCAAACATGGAAAAAGCAAAATTCTTCTCTATGGAAGAAGGCGAAAAGAACATCTGCGACGTAATCGAAGTTAAATGGTAAAAAAGGCCGACCGGTAGAGGCGGCCGTTGATTGATCGAAAATCCCGTTAAAAAACGAGCCGCAAGGGTCGTTTTAGGGATTTCAAATCTAAGTGGCCGACCGGTAGAGGCGCGTTCTTGATGGATAGCAAAGCGTAAAAAAAAATTGCGCGAGCAATTTTTTAGCTTTACGTATCTCGAATGCGTTATATACTGTTGTTCCTTAAAATCGCAGAGTTACAAAAGCGTCGGAATTTTCCGGCGCTTTTTTTCTTGTACCAGTGCAAAATCTCTGTTAGATTTAATATATCGGGCTGTATAGCCTTGCTTTTATACTGATTTTATTTGTATGGACAGATTTATATGGGAAAAGTAGTTTTGTTTGGAGAGCTTATGCTTCGTCTGAAGCCAGAAGGAAAAAACAGGTTTTTTCAGAATGCTGGTTTTGAGGCTGTTTTTGGCGGAAGTGAGGCAAATGTTGCAGTAAGTCTGTCAAAATTCGGAAAACTTGCAAAATTCGTTACAAGTCTTCCGAATAATGCTATTGGAGAAGCTGCAGAAGCTTCTTTACGTTATTATGGTGTAGAGGTGAATTCCCTTAAAAAAGAAGGACGTCTTGGAATATATTTTCTAGAAACTGGTGCATGCCAGCGTCCTAGTCAGGTTATTTATGATAGGGCAGGAAGTTGTTTTTATCTTTCTGAACCTGATGAATATGATTGGAAAAAGGCGTTTGAGGATGCGGAATGGTTTCATGTTTCTGGTGTAAGTCCAGCAGTAAGTGCTCCGGCATGCCGTTCTGTTATCCGTGCTATGGATGAGGCAAAAAAAACAGGTACACTCGTATCTTTGGATTTAAATTATAGAAAAAAGCTCTGGAAGTATGGAAAATCTGCCAGTGAAGTAATGTCTCAGCTTGTGCATAAAGCAGATGTTCTTATCGCAAATGAGGAAGATATCCAGAACTGCCTTGGAATTCCATTGGGAAATTATGCGAATCCTGTCGAAAGCTACAGAAATTTATGTGAATCCGTAAAAAATCAATTTCCAAATGTAAAAATCGTAGCCGTAACTCTTCGTAGAAGTTATTCTGCTGACCGTAACGGTTGGGGAGCTGTTATGCACGGCGAGACAGGTTTTTATGAAAGCACAGTTTATGATATAGAAAATATTGTTGAAAGGGTAGGCGCAGGAGACAGTTTTGTAGCCGGTTTAATTTTTGCGCTTACAAATTCAGATATTAGTGAAAAAAAAGAATCTTATGCCCTTGAGTTTGCAACGGCTGCCAGCTGTCTTAAGCATTCAATTAATGGAGATTTTAATCTTGCAACAAAATCAGAAGTAGAATTACTTATGAAGGGAAATGCAACGGGAAGAATTCAGAGGTAGATATGAAAAAACAGTATGTAATGGACGAATTGATTGTTTCTGCCGGTACAATAGCAGTGGTTCAGACTTCGCTTCCGGCTCAGGCTGTATATATAGCAAAGGAACTTTTAAAAAATAATGTTAAGGCGATGGAAATTGCATACCGTGATCTGGAAAATCTAGATGGATCCGACGAATGTATTCGTGCAATTAGGGAAAGTGTACCAGAAATGTTGGTGGGAGCAGCAACAGTTACATCTCCGGTTCTAGCAAAAAGGGCAATAAAAGCTGGTGCTCAGTTTATCTTGTCTGCAGGATTTAATCCAAAGACCGTTTCATATTGTGTGAAAAAGAATTTTCCTGTTTATCCAGGAATTGCTGTTCCTGGTGAAATAGAACAGGCGGTGGCATTTGGTCTGAAACTTTTAAAAATTTTCCCTGTAGCAGTTTTGGGAGGCACTTCATATTTAAAAGCTCTTTCTGGTCCTTACCCGGAAGTGAGATTTATTGTTAGCGGCGGAATAAATGCAATAAATGAGTCTGAATATAAATCGATGAATAATGTTGCAGCCGTAAGCGGTTCCTATCTTTGTACAGGTTTATAGTAATTATGGAAAAAAATCGTCTTTATTCGCTTATTGACAAAGCTGTATATGATTACAAACTTATTGAGCCTGGAGACAAAATCCTCATTGGTGCAAGCGGTGGAAAAGATTCTACAGCATTGATTGAATATTTTGCAAACAGAATGCGCCGTCCGGATTGTGATTTTACTTTTACGGCATTATATATTCATACAGATTTTGCATCTCCTCTTCCAGAAGGAATTCTTGAATCATTTAAAAAATGGAATGTGGATTTCAGGATTCTGGACGTTAATACTCTTGAACGTCTGAAAGAAGGAAAAAAAATGAGCTGCTATTGGTGTTCCAGTCAGCGCCGGCTTGAATTGAACCGCTATGCTGCTGAAAACGGTTTTAACAAGGTTGCACTAGGACATCATCTTGATGATATTCTTGAAACCGTTCTTATGAATGCACTCCAAAAAGGTGTTTTGAGCACAATGATTCCACGTCTAAAATATGATAAATTTCCTGTAACAATAATCCGGCCTTTGTGCTATGCTCCGGTAGAAGTTATTATTGAGCACGCAAAAAAGCAGGGGTATTATGGATATACATGTACCTGCACGTATCAGGATAACAGTGACCGAAAATCAGCCAGAAAAAAGCTTGAAGTTCTGACTGACGGCGATCAGAGAAAAAAGATGCGGCTTATGACCGCCTTAAAAAACGTAAATCTGGAATATCTTCCGTAATGCGAATGAATCCCGACACGATTATTATGCTGTTCATCTTATGCATTAATCAGTCTTTTTTGTAAGGTCTCTTTGAATACATATATGTAAAGCGGGCAATTGTATATGCATCTATTACCCTGCTGCCTATTGCTTGCATTTTCCATTTAAGTCTTAGTATGGCTGTGTGTTTTCCGGAAAGAGCTTTTTTCAGGCAGTGGCGTACGGTCTTTTCGCTGGAAAAACCGTGGAGAACTTCTTTTCTGGCTCCGTTGCTCGCTACATTCGCAAATTCTGTGCTCACAGAGCCGGGGCATAATGCGCATACAGAGATTTCCCTGGGTTTTAGTTCCGCGGCAAGAGCAAGTGAATAGCTCAGGACGTATGCCTTTGTTGCCCCGTACACTGCAAAATTCCCCAGCGGTGCAAATGCTGCCATGCTGGCTGTATTTATGATAAAAGAATTTTTGTTCATATATGGAAGCGAAAAGCCTGTAATTCCTGTAAGGGATGTGCAGTTCAGATCTATCATTTCCATTTCTTTTTCTACCGGAGTTTCTTCAAACGGACCGTAAGTGCCGAATCCCGCATTGTTTACGAGTACTATAATTTCAAAATCTCCGGATATTGACTTTTCTGCGTCTAAAAGTGTCTTGAACCTTAAGGCTCCGTCTTTTCCTGCTATATCAACAGAAAGAGCTTTCGCTTTTGGAGAGCCCTTTATTTCTGTAATTTTTTTTTCAGTTTCCGTAAGCCGGTCAAGTCGTCGTGCTATCAGCCATATTTCATCAATATTGAGATATTGGTAGTCCTTTGCCAGCTGGATGGCAAAATCTCTTCCCATGCCGGAAGATGCTCCGGTTATGATTGCAATTTTTTTCATATTGTAAGTATAGCAGTCAAATTTTTAATGTCTAGTAGTTTAAATTTATACATGAATAAGTTTACTATAAAATTCTATTTCATTTAGTTGATTTTATTCACTTTGACTATTAGAGTGTAGAATGGAAGTCTGTTTTTACAAACGGGGATTGTATGAGTAAAAAAGTTTTTAAAATTTCGTTCATAGTATTATTTTCTTTATTGTATTTCTTTGTGATTTTTTTGAATGCAGCAAGGGTGCATATTAATTCTGATTTTGCAAATTTAATTCTTGAAGCAAAGAATTTCTGGAACGGAGACGTGCTCTTAAGCAACCGCTATTTTACAGGAATAACGTTCTATACAACGGATTTATTGTATTACGTAATCTCATTTCCTTTTTTTAGAAATGATAATTTTACATTTGTTCTTGCAACGTCAATGATGTGCTTTATGATTGCCTTTGCGGGTACATTTCTGCTTAAGGTAAAAGATAAAAAATTTCCATGGATTCTTTTTGCAGGTTATATTGCTTTTTCTGCGCTTCCTGAGCCGGATGCCATTGCAATACTTCGTGCTCATACAGCAGCAGTCGTTTATTGTCTTTTCGCTCTTTATTTTTATAATGAATGGAGAAACTGCAGTAAAACAAAGCATCTTGTATTTTCCGGTATCCTCTATCTTCTTGCTTTTGCAGGAGATTCTTCTGTTTTGATTCTGTTTATTCTTCCTGTAATCTTTATAGAGGGGGTGGAATTCTTGAAATCATTCTGTTTTGAAAAAAACGCTTCTGTAGAAAAACGCTTTTATGTGATTGTTTCAGTTTTCCTTGCAGTAGTTATAATTACATTTATTTCTGAAAAAATTTTCTTCCTTTTGAACGGTTCTGAAAAGAATACATTTGTCTCTGATTTAAAGTTTATAAAATTGGAGGATGCTGGCGAACATATTTGTACATATTTCTATGCAGTCATGAATCTTTTTAACGTTTGTATCACCGGTAAACCGATTTTATGGGCATCTTCATTTTTTTACTTTGTCCGTTTTATATTTGTTATAGCCGGATATGTTTTTGTAATAAAATCAGTTTTTGTTCTGCTAAAACGAAATGACTATGATTTTATAAGCACAAGTTTAAGCCTTGGTGTTATTTTTATTTCGGTTGTATTTATAATAACTTCTTTATCGCGGGACCCTGCAAGCGGCAGATATTTTGCATGTGCTCCTGTGCTTTTTGGAGTTATTATTGTAAGGCAGCTGCAGTATTGTGATACATCGTATTTTTCACTCAGGGCAAAAAAAGCAGGAAGTATAATTTTAATTGTCCTGTCATCAATTATGGTTTTAAATTATTTGAGAAAAACAGATGTCAGAATTGCGTATAACAAGGATATTCGGGAAAAAGAATGCTATAAGCAGGATTGTCTGGAACTTGCAAGATATCTGGAAAAACGTAATTTAAAAAACGGCTACAGTGATTTTTGGACTGCATCCATTATTTCTGTATATACTCATGAAAAATCTACGGTTCGTCCAATTTATGGCGATTTTTATTCTGATTTAGAAATAAAGAAACATCAGTGGTTTGCAAAGTTTGAATGGTTTTCTGAACCTTGTTATTTTGTTGTTCTTTCTCCGGATACTTCAGAAATGTACGGATTAAAAGAAAGTAATGTTCTTTCAAAATTCGGCATCCCTTCCGAATACGATGAATTCCAAGGATTTAAAATTTTTATCTACGATCATGATATTGTCCTGGAAAAATAGTTTCCGCGGAAAATCAGGTTATCAAAATGAAGCGCAAAGATGATAAAAGTTCTGCTCAGAAAATCGGCTCAGTTGATTGCGTAAACGGTGCAATATTCTTTATTATATACATGTTCTGGAGGCACCTGTTTGGGCGCATTCTAGACAGATGGCAAAGCGTTAATAATTGCACAGGCAATTTTAGCATAAAATAAAGAATACGAGGTTTATGATGTCTGATAATTTTCCACTTAATAACGAACAGCTTAAGGAACTTGTAAAAAAATTTCCTACTCCATTTTATCTTTATGATGAAAAGGCAATCCGCGAAAATATGCGCGAATTTACAAAAGCTTTCAGTATTTTTCCGGTTTTCCGCGAACATTTTGCTGTAAAGGCTTGTCCGAATCCATATATCCTTAAAATTCTTGCAAGTGAAGGCTGTGGTGCTGACTGTTCAAGTGCACCGGAACTTATGTTGAGCGAAATGAGTGGTATAAAAAAGGATCACGTTATTTTTACGAGTAACGAAACTCCGGCTTCTGAATATCAGCTTGCATACAAACAGGGAAACATTATCAATCTTGATGATATAACTCATATTGAATATTTGAAAAATGCCCTTGATGGAAAATTGCCGGAAACAATCTGCTTCCGCTATAATCCGGGGTCATTAAAGCATGGCGGTGTAAACTCTATTATCGGTAAGCCGGAAGAGGCTAAATACGGTCTTACCCGCAAGCAGATTCTGGAAGCTTATTCAATCTGTAAAAAAGAAGGCGTAAAGCATTTTGGACTTCATACAATGGTTGCTTCAAACGAACTTAATCCTGATTCTTTTGCAGAAACTGCTAAGATATTATTTGAACTCTGCGTTGAACTCAAGGAAAAAGTTGGAGTAAGAATAGAATTTACAGATCTTGGTGGAGGTCTTGGCATTCCTTACCGTCCTGAACAGAAAAAAGTTGACTATAACGTAGTTGCAAAGAAAATCCGTGCTCTTTATGACCAGATTATTGTTCCGGCCGATCTTGATCCTCTTGGAATTTATTGGGAATGCGGACGCCCGATTACAGGTCCTTACGGATGGCTTATTTCTACTGCAATTCACGAAAAACATATTTACCGCGACTACATTGCCTTGGACAGTTGTATGGCTGATCTTATGCGTCCTGGAATGTACGGTGCTTACCATGAGCTGACTGTAAGCGGAAAAGAAAATGCCCCTAAAACAGAAGTTTACGATGTTGTAGGAAGTCTTTGTGAAAATTGCGACAAATTTGCCGTTCAGCGTTCTCTCCCGAAAATTGACATGGGGGATCTTGTAATCGTTCATGATGCAGGTGCTCACGGCCGCGCAATGGGATTCAACTACAACGGAAAACTTCGTGCCGGTGAAATCTTAATGCGTGAAGACGGTTCCTATAAAGAAATCCGCCGACGCGAAACTGTAGAAGATCTTTTTGCAACTCTTGACCTTACAGGAGTGGCAGATTTTAACTAATGCTGAAATGATAAAATTGTCGGTGATTATACGATATCCCTGTTTATCTGTATGATTATTTTACTATAAATTTCTTCACAATGCTGATATAATAGGCATTATGAAGAAGTTTTTTTCATCACTTTTATTTATATTTGTTGTTGTATTTTTTACTTTTGCAGAGAAAACCCCTGTAAAATCATTATATTCATATAAGCTTAAGAACGGGCTGTCGCTCTTTGTGGCAGAAGATCATTCCGTGCCTCTGACTTATATTGAAATAGCTGTGCGTTGCGGGGCATATACCCAGACTCCGGAAACGATAGGGCTTTTTCATCTGTATGAGCACATGATGTTCAAGGGAAATTCTCTTTATAAAAATGCCGCAGAGCTTGACCGTGCAACCAGTGATATGGGGGTTTCTGACAGAAACGGTACTACATCTGTGGAACACGTAAATTATTTCTTCACAGTTCCTTCATATCTAACCGAAAAGGGGCTTGAATTTTGGAATGCTGCAATCCGTTTTCCAAATCTTGATGAAAAAGAATTTGAAAATGAGAAAAAAGTCGTTATTGCAGAGATAAATGGAGAGGCTGGAGATACAGGTTATAAAATATACCGTTCCCGCATGGATCTTTTGTTTCCTGAGCAGACTTATACAACAGATGGAGGCGGTACCGAAGAGCATATAAAAAAAGCCACGGTCCAGCAGCTTCGTGAAATAATGAAAACATATTATATACCGAACAATGCTGCTCTTTTTGTTGCCGGTGATGTTGATCCTAATGATGTGTACCGCATGGTAAAACGCATTTTTGGTTCATGGGAGAAGGGAAAAGACCCGTTCTCAGATGGAATGGTCCGCCATACAAAAGAGCCTTTTTCAAATATTGAGCTCCGGGTTCAGCCTTTTGACAAAATTTCTCCTGAGCTTGCAGAAGTTCATGTTGCATACAGAGGACCTGATGCAGCTTACGATATAAATGATACATATACGGCGGATATTTTTTGTCAGGCGCTGTCCGACCCTCAGGGATTATTTAAGACAACAATGGTGCAAAATCCTCTGTTAGGAATACCTGATACATCCTATGTTCACGGCGGTTATCCGACTGTAAAAACAGTGGGACTTTTTACGTTTGAAGCGACTCTTTTAAATCCGGAAAGTGATATTGCAGAAAGAGCGGTTTATTTTGCAGAGTTACTGCCGGAAACAATGAAGAATATTGCGGCTTCTCTTGATCTTGCAGATTATGGACGTTTCAGACAGCGAATCGAAGATGACAGGCTTATAGAAAATGAAACAGCCTTCTCTCTTATTTCCACTGTCAGGTTTTTTTGGCTTGTTGCAGATGAAAAGTATTATTTTACTTATAACCAGAATCTTCTTTCTGTAAATAATGAAAGACTCGCTGATTTTGCAGAGCGTTATTTTGTAGGAAAAAATCCTATTGTAACGGTACTCGTAAATCCTTCTGTCTATGAAAAGGTCAGGGAACAGTTTGAACGTACAGGATTTAAGCTTTTGTATGAATGATTTAAGTGGAGAAGATGCTATATTCTACATGTCTTAGGCACGTATGAAAACACTGGTGAAATCGTATAGGTCTGATATCAGGAGATTTTTATGAAAAGAAGATTTGTTTTATCTGCTTTTGTTTTAATGCTTGCGGTCATAAATGTTTTTGCAACAAAAAAAGATTCAAAAGTCCGTCAGTATGAGCTTTCAAATGGGATTCCTGTTTATATAAAGGATGCAGGGAACGGAGATTTTTGTTCCATTTATATCATTATAAAGGGTGGGGTAACTTATCTTACTCCAGAAAACAGCGGTCTAGAGGATGCAGTTTTTTCAATGCTTTCAAAGGGGAGTGCCTCGTATACTCGAGATGAACTTAAAAAATATTTTTTTGAAACCCATGGTGAATTCAGGTCCTATGTTTCTTTTGCGGGGTCTGCTTTTGGTATGAATTGTCTGAGCCATTATTTTGATGACACTTTTGCGCGTTTTGCAGAAGCATTCATGGCTCCGGCTTTCTCCCAGAAGGAATACGAACTTCTTATGAATGACTATAGGCAGGATGTTCAGGAAACTTTGAATGACCCTCAGTCTATGCTCTTCTATTATGCTGGAATGATGCTTTACCAGGATCATCCTTATGCAGCAAAAGTCTCCGTAACACCTGATTCTATGAAGAACATAACTTATGATGCGGTCGTTTCTTTTTACAAAACCTTGCTTGATTCCCGCAGGATAAGTATAGTTGCCGCCGGATGTTATGACAGCGAAAAACTATTAGGTCTTTTGAACGGGGCTTTTTCTGGCATAAAAGCTGGTACGTCGCCTTTGCATACTGAAAAAATCCCAGAAATTTCAGTAGAAGGTTCTCCCGTTGTGCTGGTTCATCAGAATGCTGCTGGAGCAGCGGAAGTTATGCGTGCTTTTGCTTCTCCTTCTGCAAAAAGTCCGGACTATCTTACAGCCTGCATAACGGCTGCAATTTTTACAGATATCATGCACAATATAGTTCGCGAAAAAAACGGAATTTGTTATACACCGGTCAGTCAGGTTTTAAATTCAGATGCCCCGTTTGGAGTAGAGATGCTCATACGGACTACGGATTTAAAAAAATTTTCTTCTGCACTTGAAGAATGTCGTTCGATCCTGAGGTCAGGAAAAACGATAAGTTCCATAAATGAAGACGGAACTTATGTTCTTGAACCTTTGGAAAAACGGCTTGAAGGTTATGTGAACCGTTACATAACTTCAAGATATTATTCTCAGGCAACGGTTAATGGAACTGCACTTCGCATGTCGACAAGCTTGCTTCAATTCGGAGATGTTTCATTTGCGGATAAACGTGTGGAAACCGTAAAAAAAATAACAGTAACAGATATAGAACGGGTTTTTGATACTTATTGGGTAAAGCCTAAAGGCAGATGGTTTGCTGTCGTGGGTCCCATGGAAGAAGAAAAAATAAGCTTTTAAAAATCCATCAGGGTAGTATAAATTATGAATTTAAATGATCTGCGTTCAAAAGCATACGGCTCATTACAAAAGCCGGAAAAAACATCTTCTTCAGAAAAGAGTGAGCCAAAGCCTTTTGTGCCTCCTCGTGTTCATCGTCAGGATAATACCGCTGATAAAAAAATTGGATTTGAAAAAGCTGTACAGAATCCTTTTGAAAATACTAATAAGTCTGCAGATGCTCCAAATAATTCGTATACATATGCAAAGCCTGTAGAAAAGCCTTTATTTCGCGATGTAAATAAAGAAGTTTCAAGAATTCTGGATGATCCAACGGAATATCTTAAGTCCGGAGGACTCATAAAAGTTCCTGTAAGTCAGAAGGAAGAAGACGGAAGGGATTCCGTATACCGCAGAGTTGCAAAGTTCTTGCTTCTTATAGGTGTTGACGAAGCTGCAAAAATATTGCCGCATCTTAGCGCAGAGCAGACAGAAAAAATCATTCCTGAAATTGCCTCAATACGTTCGGTTTCTCCTGAAGAATCCAGCGTTATTTTGGAAGAATTTCAGAATCTTCTAGAAAGATCCCGTGAATCCGGTGGTATGGACACAGCCCGTGAAATTCTAGAAAAGGCTTATGGTCCTGAACGTGCAAAACAGCTTATAGAAAAAGCAGCACCCTTCAGGGGGGCAAAACCTTTTGATTATCTTAATGACGCAGATACAGAAAGAATTCTTTTTCTTCTTGCAGATGAAAGCGAGCAGATCTGCGCACTGGTTCTCTCTCACCTAGAACCAAGGAAGGCAGCTGGCGTAATAAATCTTATGGAACCAGAACAAAAAAAGCAGGTCATACAACGACTTGCAAAAATGGCTCCTGTAAGCCCTGAAGTTCTTAGGCGCGTTGATCAGGCAATGCACGAAAAATCCCTTGCCCAGACAACTGAAAAAGCCGAAAACGTAGACGGTAGGAATGTCCTTGCCGCAATTCTAAAGAAAATGTCACCTGATGCTGAAAATTCAATACTTTCAAATCTTGCAGATGAAGATCCTGAACTTGGGCAGGATCTTAGAAGCCGACTGTTTACCATTGATGATATTGTAGCTTCTGACGACAGGTTCGTTCAGGAAGAACTTCGCAAGCTTACCGAAAATGAAATTGCAATGCTCATAACAGGTAAGCCGGATAATTTTAAGGAAAAAATAATGAGCTGCATTTCTGCTGGAAGACGAGCGGAGGTTCTAGAAGAGCAGCAGATTAATGCACCGTTCAGAAAATCAGATTGTGATAAAATTTCGAATAAGTTTTTTTCAATATTGCGACGCGCCTATGAAGATGGAAAGCTAATAATAAATGGCAGAAATGATGATATTTTTATATAAAAAATTATCCGTCCTTAGTGAGTTTTATAAATAAATTCAGTATATTAAGCTTATGGCAATTGAAAAAGCGTATAAAAAATTTGATTTAATTTCTATTCATAAAATACCTGACTGTAATTCAGAAGGAATTTATCTCCGGCATCGTAATACCGGACTGGAAGTTTTCCATCTTCTTAATTCTGATGAAGAAAATCTTTTTGCTTTTGCATTTCGTACTCCGATAAAGAATTCAACAGGTGCCGCTCACATAATGGAACATTCCGTTTTTTGCGGATCAGAAAAATTTCCGCTAAAAGAGCCGTTTACAACCCTTATGAATCAAAGCGTAAATACCTTTCTTAATGCGCTTACATATTCTGATAAAACTGTATATCCTGCCAGTTCAATGAACAAAAAGGACTATTTCAACCTTATGGATGTCTATGCTGATGCTGTTTTTTTTCCGCTGCTCAAAAAAGAAGCGTTCATGCAGGAAGGTCACAGACTTGAACTTGATGAAAAAGGCCGTTTTACAATACAGGGGGTTGTCTATAATGAAATGAAAGGAAATTATTCCTCGTTTGAATCTGTTGCAAATGACATTCAGCTTCGTTCTCTGTTTCCAGATTCGAATTATGAATATGATTCAGGCGGAGATCCTCTTGAGATCCCTTCCTTCACATATCAGGATTTCAAGAATTTCCATAAAAAATATTATAGACCTGAAAACTGTCTTCTATTTCTGTACGGAAATATTTCAACAGAAGAACAGCTTGATTTTATTCAGGAGAAGCTTCTTGACCGTCTGGAAAAATCCTGCGTAGTTCCAGAACTGCGGAAATCTTATCCTTTTGTTCCAGAAGAATTTATTAGACTTGAAAATTCAAGGGAAATAACGTCACCGATAAAAATAAAAGCTATTGCGCCGGATACTGGAGCAACCGGTTCGACTGTTTCAATTAACTGGCTGTGCGGGAAGACTTCAGATCTGCAGGAGTATGTTGAATGTGCATTTTTGTCAGAAATTCTTAGCGGTCATGATGGTTCCCCGCTTTCAAAAGTACTTATAGAATCTGGTCTCGGGGATGACATAGCGCCTCTTACTGGTGCAATTAACGAGACCCGTTTTTTTATAATGTCGTTCGGGATGCACGGGGCAGGCGTTTTTTCAGCAAAGAAAATCTTTTCCCTTATAGAGCGTACTCTTTCCGAATTGGCAGAGAAAGGCATAGACCAGAAAGATATAGATGCAGCTCTTATGAGTGCAGAGTTTTCGACACGTGAAATCGTTCGGGCCGGAGGTCCCTATGCGCTTGTCCTTTTGGACAGGGCATTAAACGGCTGGAATTATGGCCGGAATCCTGCAGAAATGCTTTATTTCCGTACTGCAATTGAAAAAATCCGTCGAAATGTTTCTGAAAATCCGCATTACGTTAATGAACTTATAAATAAATACCTTGTAAAAAACAAACGCCGTTCATACGTCGTAGTAAAACCTTCAAAAAAATATCTTTCGCTTCGAAATAAAAAAGAAGCGAAAATAATAAAGACACTTGCAGCTCTTTCAGATATTGAGCAGGAAAAAAAGAGCCTGAAGCTGATGCACGAATATCAGGAGCATCATGAAACTTCCGCAGAGCTTGCTTGTATGCCAGTACTCAGTCTTTCAGACCTTAAGACAGATGTTGAATGCATTACAACGGAAATAAAGTCTGTTTCCAGTAAAGAAGGTGAAATTGCCGTATTTACAAATGAGGAAAATACAAACGGAATTGTTTATCTTTCCGTTGCGTTCCCTGTAGATGTACTTCCGGCCGAAGATTATCTTTATCTGCCTCTGTATTCGTATTGTGCAACAAATTCCGGTTGGAACGGCAAATCATGGGCAGAATGTGCTTCCGATACAGCCGTAGAAACGGGCGGAATCTATACCCGGCTTCTTACTTCCAGCGGCTCAAAAACGCTTGCCGCCGAAAAAATCCGCAGGAATCTTGCTGCTTTTAATTGTACGGACCGTGATTGGCTCATATTCAGCGTGCGCTTTATAAGCGAAAAGATGCCACAGGCACTCTCCATTTTTTCAGAGTGCCTTTCCAAATTAGATTTTTCAGATAAAAAACGGCTTCAGACTCTTATGGGGGAGGCCTTGTCATCAATAAACTCTGCTGTTATTCCGAAAGGTAACCGTTTTGCCTCAAAGAGAGCTCAGTGCATGAATTCTCGTTCTGGAATGGTGGACGAAATATGGAACGGTCTCACCCAGCTTTTTGCACTTAATGAAATTGATAAGCAGAGAATTGATTCCGTTGCTGAAAAGTTTGAACAAATCACAAAAAAATTATTTGCTGCGGGCGCACTTGTTCACGTAGTTGCAGACAAAGAAACGCTTCCTGCCGTAGAAAAATCCTTGCCGGATTTTATTGCTGATACCGGCTTAAAAAATCTTTCTGCTCCAAATCTGCCGTCCGAAGATTCGCTCCGGAAATTACTCCTTCTTCCGGGAGAAAAAGACAGGGTTCCTGATAAAGAATTTTTTGCTATAAAATCTCAGGTCGGTTTTTCCGCCCGGGTATTTTCCGGCAGTTTTTTTGGTTCAGAAAAAAATCCTGCAGAACTTGTTCTTGCGCACTGGCTTTCTGGCAATAGTTTGTGGGAACGTATAAGAACTTCTGGTGGTGCTTACGGAGCCTATGCTGCAAGCGCAAATTTGAGCGGTCTTTTCTGCTTTTCAACATTTCGCGATCCAAATCCGTTGCGTTCTTCGCAGGTTTTTGCAGATACCCTTGAAGATTTTGCAAAAAATCTTTTGGACTCCGATGAGTGCGTGCGCAATATAACAGGTACTTACGGTGATGAAGTTCAGCCTCATTCTCCGGGCGGAAGGGGAACCGCAGGATTTTTTCGCCAGCTGTATTGTATAAGCGAGGACGACCGCCGGAAAAAAATTGAAATTCTGTTAAAAGTTACTCCGGAAGACTTAAAACAAGCTGCAGAACGGATTCTTCTTTCAGAAAATAACTCAAGAACAGTCATCATTGGAGCTAAAGATTCAAAAATGACTGGCAATATTATAGATTTGCCTTTATAATTACATTGGTGGTGAGGATTCTTTTCTAAAGAAGAGGTTTTTAGATATGGATAAAAAAGTTAAGCAGTGTGTAGAAATGCTCCGCCAGCTAGTGTCTGATGTTCAGGGAGCTCCGTATCCAGGAGAAGATATTGATAAAGAACTTTATTCTATCTGGTACGAGCATGCTCAGGCAGCTGCCGTAACGTGCTTTGAATATCTTGATGCTAATTTCCCTGCGGAGCCTTCAGAGGTTACAAAAAAATTAGATAAGCTTCTGAAATAGTAAAAAGTCCTAACTAAAAGAACGTTTGTTTCCGATCATGAAATAGGTTTTTTTGTTTTTATTTAAGAGGGGATTTTACAAAATGGCTATTTCAAAACGAAGTCACAAAATATTACGGCTCATTCCAGGCGGAAGCCTGCGCAAAAATGGGTTCAATACTTGGCGTTTCTTTTTTACAGGAATAGAAAATTCTTCAGGAATGGAACGCAAATTTTTTATAGAATACTCAAGTCTTAATCCGGCCATTTCACCGGAAGAAGTGATTCTGGGCTTTAAGAGCCGCATGAAAATTCAGCCGGAGGATCTTCAGAATGTTCTGGCCGGAACTGTATCTGCGCAGAAACTTCAGAGCGAAGATATTGCGGTTCCTTCATATATTTCAGTAAAAGCAGGAATATTAGGGCAGGGGGCGAAAGAAGTCTGTTTGTATACAACTCAGTCTCAGACATCGCTCCAGACACGTCCGTTCGTTCTTTCGGTGGCAGGTTGTGAACTTACAGATTCAACCCTTTCCGGTAGAATTTCAGTTTCTCCGTCGGAGCTTCAGGAACATCCTGAATATATGTGCGACTCAGGAATCATAAGCTGGGATCTTCGCTTTGATATTCGCCAGGATTTTCCCGCAGGTTATAAAAGTAAGAATTTTCAGTGGTTTGCGGTAGGGGCTCAGACTGTATTTTCTGGTACTCTTACAATAGACGGCAGAGCTTTTACGGTTCAGCCAAAAAAATCTTTCGGTTATATCGACCGTTCTTTCGGTAGGGAATATAATTTTCCCTATGTTCACCTTTCGTCTTCAAATCTTACAAGCATAATTTCTGGTAAAACGCTGCAGGACTCTGTTTTTGTAATTCAAGGAGTTTATGGAGGGCGCACTTCTGTTATTGCGAGCCTCGAGGGAAAAAAAGTTGTTTTTGAAGCAAACCAGAGCCGTCGTGCTTATGAATCTAACTGGGATTTCAACCAGATGCCCGAAAATGATGATCAGGAAAAGCTTCATTGGACAATCAGCGCACACAATACAAACTATGTCATTGATATAGATGTCTTCTGTCCTTCGTCTTTAATGTTTGTTCGTTCAGCCGAACTTCCAGAAGGCAACCGTCGTACAATCAAAATGCTTTCCGGCGGTACAGGAACCGGGGAAATTCGTCTTTACAAAAAAGTCCGCCGCAACCTGGAGCTCATAGAACATGCTCAGATTGCCGGAGCTCTCTGCGAATTCGGACAGAAAGAAGAAGCTGAACTCTAATTCGTTTTGAATTTTCCTTTTTCTTTTTTTTCTCAGGCAAGCTTCTCCGCAACCGGCTATCCAGGGCTCCCCTCACGGTCGGTGCTCACTTTCGTTCGCACGCCGCTCCCTCCGGTCGCCCCCCTTTCTATCCGCAGCCGGCATTAACGCATAAATTTTAGCTTTTTGTGCATAACTTAAGTCCCTGCGGCTAGAACCTCCTGTATGATTTAACTACGCTGTCCGCGCGTTAAGACGCGCTCCCGTGCCTCTACCTGAATATTACCCCCCCCCTCACGTTCATTTAGCCTGT
>JAFOSK010000133.1 GCA_017392945.1 Treponema sp. | reverse complement strand
AGTTTCTGGCCAAAGACCTTGTCTGTACATTTCAACGCATTGTCTTTTGTACTCATACGAGTAGTGTTGATGCATAAAAATACCCCCTTTCTGTTTGTCCAGAAAAGGGGGTACATATCAAAATAGAGGGTCGTTATACTTAAAAAGTACCCCTTTATAGTTTTTTAATACTCTTCAGGCTATTTTAGTATAAAAACAGAAGAAAATATGATTTTTTTTCATCCATTTATTTATAATACAAATAAACAAACCAATGCCGGGAACCAGACTCGAACTTGACTAAAATCGAAGAACCGTTAAAAAACAAGCCGTCAGGGTTGTTTTAGGTTCAACGGCAAAACGTCTCGCCAAGATTCATCTTGGCGCACGAAAGAGCCAGTTCGACATTTCATAAAATGCAAAAAAAAAATGGTGATTTAACTCTAATGTCAAAATCACCATTATTGCTGCCGGGAACCAGACTCGAACTGGCACGGCCTTTAACAGCCGAGGGATTTTAAGCACTATACATATATATACATCTAAATAGATTGAAAAGTATCTAAACTTATCTAAACCCAATTATTATTTATAATTGCATTTTTGTCAAATACTAACTAAACCTATTAAAGCGTAAAGTGATTTTTTAAGACTTTTTTAGTTAAAGTACCCCAAAAAAGTACCCCCTGAGACAGATATATCAATTTTTCAGCATATTATAAATATAGATAGAAGCCCCTACTCCGGCCGCCGCACCGACAGAAAAGGAAACAATCCCGACTTTTACATTACTTTTGAATCGGTTGCTTTCTGATGTCTTCAATGATTTTTCTGCTTCTTTGAGTTGTTTCTGTAAGATCTCCAGTTGTTCTTCTTGCGTTCTGGATGAGAGTTCTAGTTCCGTAAGTTGCTTTTCGGTAACTGCATATACCTGAGATATTGCCAGCTGCAAAGCCAATCCCAAAAGCAAGAAACAAAGCACGATTTTTTTTAAGAAATGAACGGATTTTTTCATTCATCGGTTCCTCCTGAATTATGATAAATAGTGTTCATTTCTTATAGTCATGATTGTGAAAAAAGGCTCCCGACATAACGAGAGCCTTAAAAAGTTATTTTACTTCTTTTTTTTCATTCTTCTTTTTTTGTGCTTTTTGAATGAAAAAAATTACAATTCCGATTATTACACCAATAATAATCCCTTTTAGAATTGACATATAACCCCCATGGGGATAAAATGCAAGTTAAAGGCGGGCGGTAGTTATCCGCCAAAGCCTTTGGACTAGCCTAATCTTGACTCAATCCATTTGCAGATGAGGTAAACGGTTACACCTGCAAGGATTGGCAAGATTAAGTTTTCAATTAAGAACATCATAACTTGCATTTCATTCTCCCTTTATATTAAGTTTTTCTCTCTCAGATGTTTATATACTAAACTATATAGTTTCATTTGTCAATATTAAAATGACATTTTTTTATTATTTTTTACTATTATTTTATTGCTTTTTTACACTTTTTTATGTATTTTTATATACATGGATATTAGCGAATATATAAAACTTTGCTGCGTAAAAAGAGGAGACATCTCTGTTTCGGAACTTGCAAGACGTTCCGGGCAAAGTTCACAGAACCTTTCTAACAAAATTGCCAGAAATAACTTTAAATTTTCTGAATTAGAAAAAATTGCAGAGGGCCTTAAATGTCATATTGAACTTAAATTCATTGATGATGAAACAAATCTGCCGCTGATATAAAACTACTCTTTTATAGAGTCTGTAGAGCTCTCTATATAATTTTCTAATCCATGATTCTTATAGATTTCCGGGTGTTCAGTAACAATTCTATAATTTACAGGCGGTAGATTATTTTCAATTAACCACTGAAAATGTCTTACCCATAAATCAAGATTGTCTCTTATGACTGAATCGGCAAGTTCAAAGCCTTCTGGTGCTTCTTCACAAAAAGGGTCTAAGATTATCTTTCTTTCTACTTCGTAAAATACTGGACTGTCTAAAATGTCTTTTGAATCATAAAAATAAATCATTCGTCTAATCCTTTTATATAATTAAGAAATTCATAACTTGTCAGATTTCCTACTTTTGGCAAAAGCTGTTCAAAAAGTTTTTTATCTGCGTATTTCCCTTTCTGTAGTAATTCTGTATTACTGAAATGTGCTATTCCCTTAATCTGTTTTATCTCGGTTATATCCATAAACCTCTTATACATTATTGATTCATCAAAAAAATCTAAATACTCAAAAGACAAGTTTTCAAGGCGTTTCCCCATTTCTACCTGCTTAACATACACCGCTGCCCTTGTCGGTAGTCTATGATGATTGCGTATACAAACCATATTTTTATCAGTTTGTGGAATTTCTATCTTTGAATAACAGAAAACGTCTGTATCAAAAAAGAAAAAATCCTCATCGTTCTGTATCGCATGAAACAGGTTATATACTCCATTCCCCAGCCAGTGCGTTTTCTGAGGCAAGATCTGAGCAAAGTTTTCTGTCCATTCATCTTTGATATAGGTTACATTAAGATTAATAAGGTATTTTTCAAGCATGGATTTAGTTTCTTCGGTGTCATAATATATTAGAAACTGCACACCCTGATTATGTGCATTTACCGAAAGCACGCTTATAATGCAGTCATATATCCATTTATCAGAGATGTAGTTCTGGACGCTGTAATATACCTTCATAGTTTCCCTTATACAAAATCAAAATCATAATCAAAAACAACTTTCCCTGTTATTTCAAAAGAGTTTTCTTTGTCTGAAATGAAAAACCCTGTTCTGTTTTTTTCATACAGCTTTTCACTCCATGAATATTCTGTGTTATAAGTAGTTTCGCCGATATAAGTGCAGTAAAAAGTAATGGATTCTGTAGTGCGTCCAGAAGATTCTGTTGAAGTATAACCAATAGCTGTTAATCCATAGTTCCCATATCTCCAAGCCCAATCACCTACCAAACTAGTGTCTCTTCTATATGGTCTTATGAATCTGTAGCCGCCATTCGGTACATACTGTTTGATACTCGAAAGCAAATCAGAATAAGAATAGCTTCCTTTTTGCAAATGGTGTGTTTCAGACCTACGGAGGAAAAGCCAAGGAACAGATACCTTAGAAGGACTCCAGCTTTCTTGCCCCATAAAGTTACGGTAACGGCTTAATGATATGTAATTGCCAAATTCAATCCCCGAATACCAATTAACACCATCCGAATAGTTAGAAGTTTTTACGGTTGTTCCTGCTGGCACACTTACATAAGATCTTGTGTCGTAGTTATAAATTTTAACTTCATGAACCAATTTATACTCTCTACCCAAGGGATAACCTATGCTGAAATAATTAAATATGTAGTCATAGGCGGTTATATTTCCCTTGAATTGTGTATTTGGAAAAGTAAGCCTGTTTGTTCCGTAACATTTTTGACCTCTAGAACTTATGCCAAGAATTGAAGGGTAATTATAATTCCATCCATACAGTGTTCCCCTAACGTCTACGGTTCCATTTCCAACACCTGGCAAAGAATCCCCCTCACTAGAGAGAGAGCCCACCATAGGAATAAAGCGAATAGGACCTTCTGGTATCGTGAACGATACCACGCTTAAAGGAGCAGGATACCCGAATTCAGTGTAACCGCCTAAACCTATTGCCCTTCCCATATAAACCTGCCCTTTTTCCCTATATTCATCTATCACTGCAAGTCCTTTATATGCCATACTTGAACCTCTATTCTATCCATATTGCGCCAGGGTTAGAATCTGGCTGGGATGTTGGTATGTGATTTGCAATTGTGGCAGAATCCGCAGTGCTGGCATGATTAACATTGAAATTAGACGGATTATACACATGCATATCAGATACATCACTACCACCCCATATCCAAGTTGGTTGCCCAGGTTGACCTACCCAGTGAAACGTACTAGCATGTGTATGATTAGCTCCGTCAATAAGGTTTATTTGGTTTGCTGTTCCTGCGTTAGTTGCAGAATCCGCTTGGTTTGCGCTGTAAGCCACTCCTGCACTTGACGCATGTCCAGCTCGGTTTGCATACTCAGATTGGTTTGCAGTTGTAGCATTACCAGTAACATTTCCAGTGAAACCAGATGCCTTTACATTTCCGTTTACATTTACAGTTTTTGCTGGTGTTCCATTTGATTCGCTGGAAGTAGGATTTACCGTCATAAAAGCGTTGGCATCAGTTGCGCCCACTTCTTTTACTAAAAATATACCACTGATAACACTTTTTATAGTTGTAATAACAAAATTTGCAATTTTGGCAACAATTCCTCTTGCGGTGTCATAATGAAAGAAGCAATCATTATCAGAAGGGTTATCAATATTGTTTGAGTTACCAATGTTAAATTCTCCAGTCTCAAGATTCCAGAAATTATTCGCATTACTTGAAATTGCGTTCCCAGAAACTTTGCCAAGAACCGCACCATTTGCGGCAAGATTTGTTGCCGCAATTTTATCTCCCGTAATTGTTCCAGCGTGTATCTTATCTGCAGTAATACAATTGTCCGCAAGTTTGTTATTGGTGATTGTTTTTTGAACAAGGTCGGCGGCGCTTGTTGGCTGAGCTATCAGAGTTATAGGATTTGTCCATTCTCCAGCAGTAATAGTTTTGCTTCGTACACGATAATAATAAATTGTGTCGTTCGGATTTGGTGCGCTTATTGTTTCGCCATCAACTTCGGCTGTATCGTTTTGTCCTTCAAGCGGAAGAACCTGTACAAACTGATTTTGAGAAGTAAAAGCGTATTCATCTACCGTTCCTTTCCACAAATCTACATTTGTTGTAACATCGCCCGCTCCGTCATAAGGTTTGTACCACGTGTTTTTATCTTTGCTTATTTGTATTTCGTATCCGCTGAATCCGTATACGTCAACATGCGAAAAATATAAAAATGCATTTCTTCCATTTGCTTTTGGACTGCAAGTTGGAACAGGTGGTAACCATGAAAGATAACTGCTGCAATCAACAGAATAAGACGTTGAAGAATTTGTTTTTTGTGATTCATTGGAAACTGTAATTGCAAATTCCCATGCATCAGATTGAAGGGCGGTCTTTTCTGGGTATTCATTATTTGAGCGGTCAAAGTAATAAGTAAACATTCTTGATGATAAGCCTGCTTGAAGCAACGAACCATTTTTACTTACAGAATAAGTTGGAGTTCCGTATACATTAGAATTATCATAATCCCATGTTATATTTATGCAATCCTTTTCTGCTACACCTTTTACATTTGTAGGTCTAGGCGGTTGCCATGTTTTATATGAAGTTGTATCAATGTTTGTTTGAACATAGTTACTTTCTGAGCCATAGATGTTTATGCATTTTGCACGAACTAAATAACCGGCAAGCGTTGCTTCCTCTGGATAACCGTCTTTAGAATGATTGAAATTATATGAGATTACCCCTTGCCCTCGAGCTATTTCGTCCCACGATACACCGCTGTCTTTTGAAATTTCATAAACAACAGTTGCAATATTGTCTTTTAAATCTCCTTCTGCCCCAGTCATTGAAAGATTAATTCCGTTTTGAGTTGCAACAGCAGAAATTGAAACAGGAGCATTCGGCAATTCTTCTGGAGTACCCGTTTTGACTTCTTTCTTAAGTGCCTGCAAATCTGCCATTGTTATGACGTCAGAAACTGTTTTAATTTGGTGTGCTGCCGAATGCGTAATATTAGGAATATATACCGGCAAATCTTCAGATTCTGTATATATTTCTTCGTTGTAATCCTTAAGTGTAAGCGTTACTCCATTATCTGTCGGCTGAATTGCTGTAATGATAAAATCACTTGTTACAGAATCAAAGCTGCCGTTGCTTATATATCCGTAAGAAAGTGTATCATGCACGTGTGGAACTGTTGCAGCTGAAACAGATATAGGATTTGTGAAAGTAATTTCTGTTATGCGTCCTTCTGTTGATGCAGTAAATTCAAGGGCAAGCGGTCTGCAATAATAAGGATCTATGCATTGAATAATTGCACCGTACCCGTTATATCCGTCCGGATAATCTTCAAAATACTCAATTGGAGAATAAAGCTTTGCGCCTGTTATTAAAGAGCTGTCGTTACTGTAAATTAATTCTTTAATTTCTGCATCTCCAAGCCCGTTGCGCAAGGAAGGATGCTGAACTTTGATTTTACTTAAAAGAGTGTAATATATACCTTCTTTTCCAACTTCGGCCGTGTAGATTTGAGGGCGGAGATTTGCTTCTTTTAAAAGCCGCATTCCAAAAGCCCAGAGCTGATAATAATTTGTAATTCCGGCGACGCTCTTTTCTTCAATTACAGAATCTTCCGTTAATTCTAAGGCGGCTGGCTTTATAAGTTCTGTGTCCTCCTGGAATTTCTTGTCTTTATTGATAAAAGTAAATCTATATGCATCTGTTCTGCGCTTGAGGGACTTTTTATAACTGAAATTTATGATATTCTGTGGATTCAAAACAGCGATTGCATTCTGTTTCTCGCAGTCTACGGCTACAGAAAGTTTTCCATATATGTTTTTATACAAAGTCCCGTATCCCAGCGCACATAAAGAATCAAGAACCGAACTTTTATCTGTGCCTTCGCAAAGAACTTTGTTTACTTTCCAGTTTTTTTCTTCGCAAATTTCATACCATGCGCCGAAAGCTTCAAGATCAATTTCTGTATCATCCATTGCAGAATGTGCATGCTGATCAAAAGTAAGAACTTCAAGAACCCATGCAGTAACGTTTTCTGTTATGTCCTTTTCTTCTGTCCATACTGTGCCGTTCCATACTCTGGCAAGTGCACGGCTTTCTACCTGAATAGTTTTAAGCTTATCCTCGTTTTTTTCTGTTGCTTCAATATGGAAATATAGAAGCGTTTGATTCTGTTTTAATTTTTCATTGATTATTGTTTCATTTATAAAACTTCCGGCTTTTTTTGACTCTATTACGTCAAACGAAAGGGACTGAATGTAATCTACATAAATATCTTTAGAACTTTCACCGGTAGGGGTTTCATCAGGAGAATAAACCCTAATTGCCACAGGATAATCTAAATCTATTACATCTTCATAAGTAAAAGAAATATCTGCCTGATAACGGATATCTTTAGTATAGAGGTCTTCTACCACGTTATAAATTGCGTCTGATCCTGTACCCTGTGCAGAAACATATTCATCATATTCGTCGATTACTTCATCTATGCAAATTTCAAAAGCAATTCCCTTTGCCTTCCACCCCGGTTTCCAATCTGTAATAATTTCACCTGGAACATACAAATCTTTGCTGTCCCAGTCTAGATTTTCACCCGCCCAATGAACCCAATCTTTCTTATGATCCATAATATAAGAGCTGTCCCATGCAGCAGTAACATATCCGACTGTTTCCTTATGAGTGATTACTTGCCTGTCATGATGAATGTACTTATTAAAATATGCATTTGTCCATGTAGCTTCATCTTCCTTCCCTTCTGCTTTTAATGCATAGTAATCTGTTGAATACGCAATATTAACTCTTCGTCTTTGTGCAGATGCCTTGCCGTTATTTGCATAATTAACAAGACCGTTAAAACGGATTCCCACAGAAGCTCCTGAAGAATATTTTTCTAGTTCAAAAATATTATCAGAAGGAGTTGAAGAAATTTTTTGTTTTGGAGCCTGTTCTATTCTTGACTGCCAGTTTATCCCATAAATATCCTGTCCATTCTGCATTACAACAACATAAGAACGGTCAGAATCAAATATCGAAGCTTTATTAAAAGGGAATTTTCCTTTTGTAATTTTGTTGTTTCCGGCTATTCCGCAAACACAAATATCATCAACATAGATTTTATCGACGCATTGAGGACCGTACCCGTTGGAAACAACAAGATTATAAATCTGTGTTTCTCCTCGATTTCCAACGATTGACGTATAACCTTTTCTGTCATTGTCTCCGCCTGTTAATACATAAGGAGAAAAAAGATTGTGCCCTATATGAAAAGGAATAGTTTTTCCTTTTGCCGACTCGTTAGATGCACCCTTTAAAAAAGGCAGAGTTTTCATTGTTTCCGTAGTATACTGTAAGGACAACTGCCACAATATATATTCTCGGAGTGTAATCCCTTCTGACCGAACATCCTGAGAAGAATGATCCCCGTCGGAACTGCTATTGTCCCTACTATAACTGCCAGTCTTTTCTCCCGAATAAGAGCCGTGCGGAATGCTTCGGATTAATATAAGATCTCCGTCTTTAATCACATATTCAGAATCTTTCTGCTCACCGTTAACAATTATACATTTATCGGTTAATTCAGCTTCTGAAAAATTATCCTTTAAGCTGCTGTTTATCTGAACTTCTTTTTCTGTGTATGCATCGGAAAAATCTTTATAAAACCGAACTGTCATTTTTTTCTATCCTCATTGCCATATAGTTATTTTTGCGTTCTACATCCAAGGCGCAGCTTACACGAACGCCGTAACGGGTCATGTGAATTACAGTATCTTTGGCAAGATAGAAAACAATATGAAAATGCCCTTTCTCTAAAAAAGTGGCAATGTCTCCAGCTTCTGGAGTTTCAATTTTTGCAGCATTAACACGGGTTTCTCCCGGCTTCAATATGTCGTTCAAAGGATTCCCGTTCCGGCGGGAACATTCAAGGACTAGCCCATAACAGTCCATACCGTCCATTGACCGCCCGTTTGTTTTGTATGGAACCGTTAAAAGATCTTCGTAGTAAATCAATAATTGCCCTTATTATTTTCAGAGTTAAATGTTGCACCTGGAAATGTCATACTTAAGCGGTCGTCTGCATCAAAAGTAAATTGAATCTGATTGCCAGAACAGCTTACTTCTCCATAATGATGTTTAAAAGTGTTCAACGGAGTAACAGTCCCGTCTTCATAAAGAACGCCCGTTACATCAAGGTAAACATCATAATTTTTCAGTACGATTTCTGTGACAGAATCTTCAAGGGAAATATTAAGTTTTCCGCCACCGTCAAAACCGTGGTCGTCCTGATTCGGTGAATACTGAAACGCACTTGCCTTGTAAACTTTATTTTCAAAAGTGCAGTCTTTTACATCGTTGATAAAATAAAGGTCAGTACCATTTTTGTCATAAAGGTGAACCAGATAAGGAAGGCTGTACCCGCCCTCTCTTTGTGCAAGTTTTTCAAAATTTGCGTTCATACTTCCTCACATGATATACGAATTGTTTTTGTTTTTTGTCCGCTTGCAGATGGCGTTGATGTCATTCTGTATTCGGTTAAAGTTCCTTTGTTTGTTAAATCCGGGAAATAAAAATTTTTTACACCGGATAAAAGAACATCTTTATACCATGCCCAAAAATAAGCATATTCACATGTCTGTGAGCAATCGTCCTTTAATGCAATGGAAAAAGTAAATTTCTGCTTGCTTTCAGAATTTTTCAGAAAGCGGCGCTTTGTACCGTTTTCAAAAGTAATTTCTGTATAATTATCTGTCGTTCCTGTCTGCAAGTCGTATGCGTCGGAATTAACGTTATTCGGCCATGTTACGCTCATTGTATACCTCTTCTATGATAGTCGAGTTCCGTTTAAGTTATGAACTGCAAATTTCAATTCCCGTGAAAAGCTGCCGTCAAGTAATCCTTCTGACACAGATTTTTTCACAAGAATATTAATCTGCTTGCCGTCAAAAGACGGCTCTATCTGTGCATATTCTCCCAGTTCATTTGTTATGTTGATTGGAATATTAAGATTTCCGCCGGACTGAGTATTTGAAGAATTTGCCATGTTCCACAAAGCTTTCTGCTGCTTCTGCGTCAAAATCATTTCGCCGCTGTTTACATTTGCCTGCACACGGTCGCCCGTGTAGCTTGTTCCCGGGACAATACCACCTGTTTCAAAACTAGGACGCTGAGGTCTGTTTGCAAGCATTGTAGCAAGCTGCACCGTTGCGGCCGCACCGGCAATTCCGGCATTAATAAAGTTTAGCGGCGGAGGAGCAGAAGCGAGAGCCGTAATTACTGCCATGGCAGCCTGTGCCTGTCCCATTGCAAGTTCCATTGTCCACTTAGCAAGGTTCATTTCGTATTCTTTTTGAGCGGTTTCTCTATCAAGTTCCTGTTTTTTGAGCACGTATTCTTCGTAGCTGCATGCGCCGGATTCGTACAGTTTTTCAAGAATATCCTGTTTTTCTTCGGCTTCGCTTTTTATGCTTTCAAGCTCACGTTCTGCAATAGAAGTAACAGCGGAATTGACAACGCTAAGGGCGTTTACAATTACATTTCCAACATTTTGAGCACTTTCTAAAGTTTTCTGAAAATCCAGAGAATCTATTGATTCCTGGCACTGATTGATAGCCTCGCTTACTTTTGCCGGATCCAAGCCGAGCGACTGAACTAAATCTGTATTTTTCTGCAAATCTTGCAGCTCAACAAGAGAATCTTTTAATTCTGTCATCTGGTCCTTTACTTCTTTTACAGAAAACTGCTCAACGAGTTTCTTAAAATGTTCATCGTTGGCAGACTGGGCTATTATTTCAGAAAGTTTGTCTGATTCCTTTTTGAGAGCAACAAGCCTTTTTTGAATAATACCTGTTGACTCTATATCAAGTCCGTTCGCATCTGTTACAAGTTTTATGTAAGACTGTAAATATGCATTATAAATCTGCTGCTGTTCTTCAAGGGCAGAAACTTCTTCTCCTGCCTGTCGTTTTGCTTCGCAGCTTCGTCTTATCTGTGCTATTTCTGCTTCACGGGCCTTGTAGTTTTCGTCAATGTATTTTTGCTCGGCGGAATTGGCTTTAACGGTTTCTCCTTCTTCTTCAAGAGCATTTTTATACTGATTTTCCAACTCTACTAATTCTTTCTGTTTCTCTGCGATTTCAGATTTTTTTTCAGAAAGCGCTTCGGAATTATCAATAAAGGCAGCCTGAGATTTGGCAAGGTTTAAGTTTTGCGTTGCCAGTTTCTTCTTGGTTTCAAAAAGTCCTTTTTCTATTTCTATTGTTTTTTCTGCTTTTTTTTGTTTTTTTTCTTCGGATTTTATTTGTTTTTCAATATCCTTTATTTCTTTTCGTCGATTTTCTCCATGCAGAGATTCGTCCTGTAAAGCCTTTTTCTTTTCTGTTAATATACTGATATTGGTAGCAGCTTCTGTTATTATCTTATTTTGTTCTTCAAGTGTTTTATTATAAAACTGCTCTGCGGTTGCTATAGAGTCCTCAGCTTCTTTTTGTTGTTCTTTTAACCTCAATAATTCCTTGTCGTTTGAAGAAGTCTTTATCGACTTGATATTGTTTTCCGTATTCTGAAGCTCTTCAATTTCTTTTTTTAGATTTTCAATCTGTGTTTTAAGGGCATCAGAAGGTTTTATATCAACAGTCTTATTTTCAAGTCCCATGAGCTTATTAACTCCGCCAGTAAAATCCGTAACTTTTTCAACAATGCTTGTAAAAAACCGCAATACCGGCGCAGAGACTTTAGCAAAGCCCATGCCAAGCTGTTCTTTTAGGTCGCCCCATGCGTTTTTAAACTGTTGGCCAGCACCTACGGCTTTAGCGGATTCTGCTGCCATGCCTTTATACTGCTTTGCAACCAGTTCAATGGCTTTTCCGCTCTTTAATTCTTCCTGAGTAAGATCTTTGATTCCGCTAACCTGCCGTCCAAGAGTTCCCGTTGTTCCGTTGAGTGTAGAATTCAGTGCATTTACGGCGGAATTCATGTCCATTGCACCGGATGCAGAAAGGTCAAGCGCTGCGCTCATAATGTCCTGAATCTCTGTTTGTGTTCTTCCAGCGGCGGCAAGGCGGCTCATCATCGGAAGAAGCTCTTCGTCTCCGATTGTTCCGACTTTCTGCAACTGCCCCGCAAATTCTTTTAACTGCGATACATTTGATTTATTAAGGTACGGATTATTTTTAGCAGCAGCTTCTAACTGCTTTTCGGCTTTAATCTGATTAAGGGCAGATGTGTTTAAGTCTTTTATTACGGATGACACTAGCTGGATGCTTTTTGTTACCGCATTAAAGGCTACTCCTAACCCACTTACGGCACTTCCAAGCTTTGCAAAAGTTGACAAATTAATTTGTTTTTTTAAGCTGTTTATTTTAGAAGTTACTTTATTTATTCCTTTTTCTGCATCGTCCGAATTTGCTTTTATTTTTATGTTTATGTTTTTGTTTGACATATAATTTCACCTCATTTATAATATCCATAGTCAAAAGGAGGTGTGCTATGTTTATAACAATACTCAGTATTATTATAGTATTCCTCATTGCCCGCTACATTTGGAACCATATCGATTTATTTGATGATAAAGAGCCTTATTTTTTAGATGAATAGACCTAGCCATTTTTGTAATAGGATTATTTTTAACTTGAGCTGCTATTTTGTTCATTTGCTTTTCAAAGACTGCGAATCCTGATACATCCGTTTTACTTTGAAGTTTT
>JAFOSK010000132.1 GCA_017392945.1 Treponema sp. | reverse complement strand
CTTTGAATGTCCACAGATGATTGATTATATAATTCTGTGTACATGACACTAAAAAGCAGGCAACGTTTACTGCATGTGCTTCGAACTTAAGTATGTCTGCAAAAATTGCAAACAGAATGAGGTTTGTAAGAGTTCCAAGCCCCCCTGTAACTGCAAATTTCATTATTTTTTTAAGCATTTCTGATTCTCCAGACTGCTTTCAGGGCTTCCATAAAGATACCCTTGCTCATTTTTGATTCCCCATATTTTCTATCCGGGAAAATGATTGGGATTTCTTTTATTGTACAGCCGGCTTTGTAAGCCTTGTACTTCATCTCAATCTGAAATGAATACCCTTTTGAAATGATTGTATCCAGTCCAATTTTTTCAAGGGACTCTTTTTTCCACATGTTAAAACCGCCTGTAAGATCCTTTACCGGGCATCCCAGTACAAGACGTGAATAAAGCGAGCCGCCTTTTGAAATGAAGTTTCTTAAAGCAGACCAGCCTTCTACAGCACCGCCCTTAATGTTTCTTGAGCCGATTGCAACGTCGTTTGTCTGCATTGCTTCGTAAAGAGACGGAAGGTATTCCGGTTTATGAGAAAAATCTGCATCCATTTCGCAGAGGACATCGTAACCGTTTTCAAATCCCCATTTAAATCCTGTAATATATGCATTTGCAAGACCGCTTTTTTCTTTTCTCTCAAGAAGGTTCAGGCGGTTTTTATATTCTTCCTGCATCTTTTTTACCGCAGTTGCGGTTCCGTCTGGAGATCCGTCATCAACAATAAGAATTCCGGCGTCCTGAGGAATCACCTTAAAAACTTCAGGAACGATTTTTGTAATGTTTTCAATTTCATTGTAAGTTGGGATTATTACCAATAATTTCATAAACTGTTACTCCAGCCTTATTTTTTGCTTTTGATATGTAGTTACGTCAGTATAACTCTTTTTTTGAGTATTAAACAATAGTTGATTTCTTAAAATGAGAAAGGAAAAACGTAAAAAAGGGGATGTCGTTTAAGACACCCCCTTTCGTTCTATTCGGCAAGGTTGGATTTAAGCCATTCCTTGAATTTGGCGTAATTGTTTTCCATTGGAATTGCCTGATCAGGAAGGTTCATTACTTCTGCCAGGGATTCAGGAATTACAGGTTCTCTTCCTGTTGCTTCGGCTACTATTGACCCGAACTTTGCAGGATGTGCAGTCTCAAGGATAATACCTACGGCATTCTTTGAAACAATTTTGTCTGCCCATGCAGGTACACTTGGTGTAAGACCAGGTTTCTTGTAGTCGTTCTTCTTTCCGTTTACAAGACTTTCCATTGCGCCGCTTCTGATGTCATCCCATGCCTTCCAACCAATAGCTCCGTGAGGATCAATTGTATAACCTGTCTTTGTGTTGCAATCTGTGATTGCCTCTTTGATTCCTTCGTTGTCAAGCCAATATGAAGCAAACATAGAACGAACCTGTTCAAGGGAATACATAGTCTTGATTCGTTCATAGTTAGAAGGTGCGCCTACGTCCATTGCGTTTGCATAAGTTTCTACAGAAGGGCGGGCATTGTAGTCGCCTGTAGCAATCCAGTCAGGGATTGTATTGTTAGAGTTTGTTGCGGCAACAAATCCTTCGATCGGAGCTCCCATTTCTTTTGCAATAAGACCAGATGTGAGGTTTCCGAAGTTTCCAGACGGAACAACTGCAAGAATTGCAGGATTTTCAAGTTTGGAATCAAGCGGAGCTCTGTTCTTTACAACAAGTGAAGAGTACATGTAGTAGAAGCTCTGAGGAAGAAGACGCGAAATATTGATTGAGTTTGCAGATGAAAGGCGGAACTGCTTTCTTAGGTCTGCATCTGTGAACGCTGTCTTTACAAGCTTCTGGCAGTCATCAAATGTACCTTTTACTTTAAGTGCGCGTACATTTCCAGTAAACGTAGAAAGCTGCTTTTCCTGGATTTTAGAAATTTTTCCCTCTGGGTAAAGGATTGTAACGTCAAGCCCGGGAACATTGTGGAAAGCAGAACCTACTGCAGAACCTGTATCACCGGAAGTGGCTACAAGAATGTGAAGAGTTCCTTTTTCTGTTCTGTTAAAATATGACATAACTCGGGCCATAAAGCGTGCACCAAAATCCTTGAATGCACATGTAGGACCGTGAAAAAGCTCGAGAACGTATGAAGTTGAATCAACAGGAACGACTTTTGGACTGAATGGATATGCGTCACAGATGATAGCCATAAGATCTTCATCCGGGATTTCGTTTTCAACATAAGGTTTTGCCATGTTAAAAGCAATGTCCCGGAAAGAAGGTTCAGGATTTTTGTTTATAAAAGAGCTGTCAAGTTTTGGAAAACTGACAGGAATGTAAAGTCCTCCTGTCGCAGAGTTCATTCCGTTCATTACAGCTGTCCTGAAATCTGTTTTTACACTTGAATCACGTGTGTCTGTATAAATCATAATAGTTCCTTACATGCCGTATACAATTGCGTCGGCAGCCTTTTCGGCAAGAATCTTCCGGCACTTTTGATCAGCAGTCCATTTGTTTTTATCTGTTACAGTTTCTGTAAAACTTGTTTTGTACAGTATGTTTCCGTTGTTCATGTCAATACAGGTTATGTCTGCTGTAAGGGTGACTGTTGCGCCGTCTGCAGTTTCTTCTGCAGGAGCTGCATATTTGAAAGCACCCATGACCATGAATTTATAGGATTTCCCCACAATATTGTATGTTTCCTTGTAAAGTTCAGAAACAGGCATATTGAAATATGACGTATCGCTTACTGGAGAGTTTCCAACGTTTACCCCGATATTTCTGAGGCTCTGAAGCAGAAGAAAGTTGTTTGTTGTAGGATTTCCTTTTTCGTTAAAATCGTAAGTGTAGAGAAGACCGCCCGGATAACCGAGATATTCTGATTTTACTGCATACGGGGCAGAAACCGCAGTTTCGTATGCAGCTTTAACAATCTGTGATGATGAACTTACTGGAGAAGGGTAGAAAGTCACCTTATCTTTTACTGCAAATTTTGGAGCTGCCGGTGTGAAAGATACCTTTCCTTCTGAGTCTGTCTTAATGCGGGTAGCACTGTATGTTACTGTATCATTAGTTCTTCCGATAGGCCAGTTTACAGTAAGTTCCAGACCTGCTACAGGACCGTTTTCGTCTTTTACCGTAACTACGTATGGAGCATTAAATCCTCTGTTTGCAGTTGTGGCTTTTGGAGAAGATTCCACCTTCAGCTCTATTCGCTTCAGCAGGTTTTTGAATTCTGTTTCAAGCTGGTTCGATGTATTTTGTACTGATATGGGTTTTGGCTCTTTTATGACTTTGCCTTCTTGTCGCGATTCATTATCTTGAGTTATAAAATTGTCATCATCTGTCTTTTCTACATCGGAAGGAGCTGGAACAGATGCGCATGAAAATAAGAATAAAAGTCCTGCGATGCCTGCAAATGTATATATTACCCTGATTTTTTTCATTTTTTCCTCTTCGTAAATACCAAATTGCAATTTTTAAATAAATACAAGATAAACTCGATAATTATTCTATAAAAAAAAATAAAGTTTTACAATCATTGCAGGGTAAAAACTTTTGCAATCAGTTCATTTTTGAATTATTCGTTTTACACGGCTGGAAACGCTTGTCATTATCTCATAAGAAATTGTTCCTGTCATTTTTGCAATGTCGTCCGCATCAAAAATGGAACCTTTTTCCTTTGGACCGAATATAATTGCCTTGTCCCAGCGTTTTACATCAGGGTTGTCTTTGCCGATGTCAGCCATGCACTGATCCATGCAGATTCTTCCGACTATTGGGTATGCTTTGCCGTTTATTGTAACTTTAAGCCCTGGGGAATTCCTTCGCAGAAGTCCGTCAGCGTATCCGACTGGGAGGACGGCAATGTCTGTTTCTTTGTCTGCTTTCCATGTGCGTCCATACGAGACTGACTGTCCTGGTGAAAAACGTCGTATTGCGGCAACTTCCGTTTCGAACTGCATTACAGGTTTTAGGTTCAGTTTTATTCCCTTTGATTCAAGGTATTCTTTTGTAACTTCGTCTGCATAATAGCCGTAAAGGATTATTCCCGGCCGGATCATGTCAAGCTGATATTCAGGCATGGCAATTCCGGCGGCACTTGCTGCACATGTTCTTATTCCTGGATCTATTCCTTCTCTGCGTACGTTTTCTATTGCTGTCATAAAAGATTCAAACTGTTTTGCAGTAAAAGCTTTGTTTTCTGCGCTGATTCCATCGCTTACCGCAAAATGAGTGATCATTCCCTTTAATTCAAGGTTTTCTGTTTCTGCAATTTTTTTTGCAAGCTCTGCGGCTTCTTCCGGGTAGCAGCCGATTCTTCCCATTCCTGTGTCAACAGCAAGGAATACTGGGCAGTTTTTCTTTTTCAAACGGCTGGCCGTTATGTTCAGAGCGGAAATGACTTCCTGGTCGAAGACAAGCGGTGTTATTGAGTTTTCCAGAAGATCGGAGAATTCTTCCGGACAGCACGGAGAAAGCAGAAGCAGATCTGTTCCGATTCCTGCTTTCCTCAGTTCTATTCCTTCGGAAACGGTTGCAATTGCAAGGTAGGCAGCTCCCATTGTCTCTGCTGTACGGGCTGAATTTACGGCATCGTTTCCATATCCGTTTGCCTTTACGGCACAGCATAGTTTCACGCCCGGTTTAAGGTTTTTCTTTATTTCTGATATGTTGTTCTTAAGATTTTCTGTGTATATGATTGCTTTCGTGCATCTCATTTTTTTACTTCCGGATATGATGTTTTGGACAGGTCTTTTTTCAGCAGAGAAATTACCTCCGAAACAAGGTAGAATGAACCTGTCACTAGTATAATATCGTCACTTTTACTCTCCGATTTAAGGGAAGAAAGGGATGATTCAAGATTAAGGTTTATTTCTGCAGCTATACCGTTCTGTTCGGCAATTTTCATCATTTCATTAGGATTGCATTTTCTTACTGTTTCAGGCTTTGTAAATATGATTTTTTTGAAAACTCCCTTAAAAAGCGGGATTATATCTTTTATGTCCTTGTCCCCGGCGCAGGCAAAAAGAAGCCGGAAGTCTTTTTCCGGAAATACAACTTTCATTGTGCTTAAAGTGTTTTGGATGCTCCGAACTGTATGGGCTCCGTCCAAGATTATGTTTCCGTTTATCTGAAAACGCCCCGGAAGAAATGCTTTTTCGAGTCCTGCTGAAATTTCACTTGCGGTTATTTCTGGTTTTATAAGTTTTACGGCAAGTGCTGCAGCCGCTGCATTCTGGGCTTGTACAAATCCAGGCATGGAAAGGGATGCCTTTATGTCGAATGATTCCGGAAGCTCGGGAACCTTTCCTGTACTTGTCAGACAAATTTCCATCTTTCCGTTTCTGTAGCTTTTTACGTCAGGAATAATGCTGTCTTTTACAAAAACTGCTTTGGATTTTTTATGACGGCATGTTTCAAGGAATACGGCTTCTGCTTCTTTATAATTCTGGAACGAGATGACTGCCGGGACTTTTTCTTTTATGATTCCTGCTTTTTCGCCGGCGATTTTTTCGATTGTGTCTCCCAAAAATTCCGTGTGCTCAAGCTCAATTGGCATGAGTATTGTTACAAGAGGTTTTACAATGTTTGTTGAATCAAGGCGTCCGCCTAATCCTGTTTCATAGACTACAAAATCAACACCGGCTCTTTTAAAGCACAGAAATGCAAATACCGTTACAAGTTCGAACCATGTAAGCGGTCTTTGTCCCGGGAAGTCTTCTGAGGGAATTGAATCTACGAGGCTTGTAAGCTCGTCTGCGGCTTTTTCATAAACCCAATCAGGAAAAAAGCCGTCCCTTGTGCAGATTCGTTCCCTGAAGTCTGAGATATGAGGGGAGCTGTATATTCCGCATTTCAGACCCGATTCTTCCAGTATGCTTGCTGTCATTATTGCCGTAGAGCCTTTCCCTTTCGAACCTGCAATATGGATGCACGGGATCTGATCCTGAGGATTGTTCAGTTTCTGGCAGAGAAAGTGCATGGACTCAAGCCAGAATATATTTTTCTGCTGTGTTTTTTCAAAATTAAGGTAATTGTTAAGCCAGGTGTAAAATGATTCCAAAGTCATGGTTCTAACTGTATCGTTCTTTTAAATGAGCCTCAAGTAGGGTTGAAAAGCCGGGGTTGGTAAATATTTTTTTTTCTGGCTTGTAAAATGCAGAGTCGTTGAAAGATTTTTTTTCTTGAAAAATATATAGTTCATTTTGCCCTGACTTTGATGCTGTACCTCTGTAAATAAGTTTTCATTTATGCTAAACTTTTCTTATGAAAATGTTTGTTTTCTCTAGCATTCGGCGAACGCTCCGGCTTTTTCTTGCGTCAGTTTTGTTTTTTTTAATGACAGTATTCCTTTCATGCCACAAAAGTTGTCCGGCCGTGAGAATTCCGAATCCTATGGCTGTTTCATCATCAGAAGAGTGTCTTGGAGTTCTTGGGAAAATGTTCATAGTACCTGCAGAGGCTGATGACGTAAGCTGGTTTTCGATTTCCGGTTCGCTTTATCAGCTTTCATTTACTTGGCGGGGAATTTCCTGTATTGCTAGAATGGAAAAAACTACGTCTGCTGAAGATATTTCCGGCATTCACTACAGTTGGGAGCGTATAACGAAAGAAAATGCTGGTTCTTACTCAGCCGAAACAAAATATGTTACGATTGAAGACGGGAGTATTCTGGCTGTGTGTAATTTCTACGATAATGATGGAATTTCCTGTTCGCTTTCCATGAATGTTCCCGGCTTGGGGCCTGGTGATACTGATGATATTAGAAAACTTCTAATAAATTTTGCAGGAGATATCTGGGGCTTGTCCCCTGAATGACAGAATGTACTGCGGATTTGCTTATCCGCAATCAAAATAAATAATCTTGAGGTAATATTTATGGCAGAAACAATAAACAGTGCAACTTATCAGGCGGCTCTTGAGACAAGCCGCAAACTTGAAGAAGATTTGCTTAAAAATCCTAAAAAATATCGTGTCCTTACAGGTGACAGACCTACAGGGCGTCTTCATATAGGTCATTATTTTGGTTCCCTTCAGAACAGGGTGCGTCTTTCTAAACTTGGCGTTCCTACAATGATCCTTATTGCAGACTATCAGGTTCTCACTGATCATGATGCTTATCAGGAAATCAGTCAGAATACAAAGCAGCTTGTAATTGACTATATTGCTGCTGGAATTGAGCCGGGAGAAAATGTAATCATTTACCCACATTCTTATATTCCTGAAGCAAACCAGCTTATGGTTCCATTCCTTACTTTGGTTTCTAATGCTGAATTAAGCCGGAATCCAACCGTAAAGGAAGAAATTCAGGCGGCAGGTATTACAAATGTAAACGCCGGAATGTACACTTATCCGGTCCATCAGGCTGTTGATATTCTTTTCTGTAAGGGAAACGTTGTCCCTGCTGGAAAAGATCAGCTTCCGCATATTGAAATGGCCCGCACGATTGCTAGCCGTTTTAATAAAAAATTCTGTACTGACGCCGGAAAAGAGCCTGTTTTTCCGCTCCCTCAGGTACTTCTTTCAAAAACTCCGAGCATAATGGGATTGGACGGAACTCAGAAAATGAGTAAGTCACGGGGAAATGCAATTATGCTTTGTGCTACTGAAGATGAAACTGCAAAGCTTATTAAGAAGGCTAAAACTGATGGAGAGCGTCTTATCACTTATGATCCAGTGAACAGGCCTGAGGTTGCAAATCTTCTGCAGTTAATTTCTCTTTGTACAGGAGAAGAACCTGCGGCAGTCGCTGCTCGTATAGGAGAGGGCGGTGGCGGAATGCTTAAATCAACTCTCACAGAAGCTTTGAACGAAACTCTTAAACCTCTCCGCGAAAAGCGCGCCCTGCTTGAAAAGGATCCGGCCTATATTCAGGATGTCCTACGTGACGGAGTAAAACGCGCCCGTTCCATAGCCGAAAAAACCCTTGAGGAAGTAAGATCTGTTATGAATATGAGTATCTAAAACGCGAGCAGTGCGGAGCGTTTTAGATACGTCTCGTATAGCAAAACAAACGCGAAGAATGAGCGTTTGTTTTACGAGACAAAAAAAAGAACGCGAGCAGTGCGGAGCGTTTTAGATATGTTGCTTTTCAGCATACGACCGTCTGATATAACGCAGAGATGTCAGGTTCGTTCAGACGGTTTTCTTTTGCCCTTTGCAATATTTCTTCTCTGGTATATGAATCTTCTGGGTATAGAACAACAACGGCTTTGTCTCCGTCTTTCAGAAAATTATTCATTCCGAATTCCGTATATCGTGTTGCGCCGATGGAAATCAGCAGTTTTGAAGGTCTGCCGGCAGCGTCAAGATAAGAGCGAATGTCTTCGGCAGGACCTTCATCCTTCTGGTTATTAAGGCGGTCAATAAGCCAAGTACATAGTTTTTCCCAGATATAACTGTAGTCTCGGATCGCGCTGTCTTCTCCGTACGCCCATATTTTTTCATCTCTCATCAAAAAGCTTGCTATTCTGTATCTGCTTATCAGGCTTGTTTCATTAAAGGAGTCAATGAGGATTTTCTTTTCTGAAAACCCCTTTGTGCTTTTTCCCCAGTTTTTCTTAATGCTTATTTTTTTTGCACCTTCCCTGCGTATTGAACAGTCATTTGAAGCGCCGAATGCAACGGGATTAAGCTTTTTAATAAGTCCATTTTCCCATACGGCATCAAATATAACTGCACATTCAGGTTCAATCTGGAGTTTTTCTTCTCCTTTTGGAAATATGATGGTGCTGTCTGAAAAAGGGAATTCGTGCAGGAAGGCAGGAGTTACTTTGTCATCTCCTGGAATATATGTCGGGAATAACGCTTTTGGTGCGTTTTTTTCTGTGGTTTTTACTTTTTCAAACTCAGATGCTTCTCCAGCCTGTTCAAGGTGTCCTGTAAAATTTCCAGCAACTCCGAATGCAGCGCATTTTTTTATGTCTATATTGATTTTCATCCATGAGCCTCTTTTTTTAGTTGTCTTCTGGTATCGGATCATTTTTGTCTATATAGTCAGCGATTATTTTTCCGTCTACTTCGTTAACAGAGATTATTGAGTATTCTGAATAGTTTTTTACAAGCCATCCGTCATAGGCTGTCCAATTTTCAAATTCTTCCGTATGCTTCATTTTTTTTGTCTCCTTATGAATCTCTTTTGTATATATTTATTGCAATCTCGATAAGCTTGTCTTTTGTGTTTTGAGAAGGATCTTCAAGTACGGTTTCAAAAAGTTCGTTCAGAATAAGTCCAAGCTGCTTTCCTGCCGGTATTCCTTGGTTGATAAGGTCTTTTCCGTTTACGGCAAGATCTTTTAAGCTCATTGCAGAATTCAATTCTTCCTGTTTTTCTATGCGGGTTTTAAATTCCAAAAGACATTTGCATGCAGCGCTGTCATGAAGTCTTACGTTTTCGTTGTATTTCCCATACATGTCTGCAAGTCGAAGACTGAAAAGGTCATCTACGTATTCAGTCCCTGTCTTTACAAGGAAACGCCGTACAGCTGCATCTGTCCATGAAGGTTCGTAATGGAACATGTGAAGTGAAATCAGATGGCATACATATTCGATCTGTGCATTGCTGAATTTTAGTCGTGTCATGAGTTTTTCTGCTATTTCTTTTGAAAAACGTTCGTGGTTGTAGAAGTTCACAATTTTGATTCCGTTTTCCTGATGTTCAGTACGGCTGTCGGGTTTCCCTGTGTCATGCAGCAGGGCTGCAAGTCTTAGAAGCGGCTTTTCCCTTGGAGCACCATCACAAGCGTAAATGTTGTGATCAAAAACGTCAAAAATGTGGTAGCCTCTGTCATCGGCTTGAATGCAGTTTTTTCCCTTTAGCAGTTCCGGCATGAAAATTTGAAGTATCCCGCATTTCTCCATAAGCTTGAAACCTTCAGAAGGTTTTTCCGCTCCCAGAAGTTTCATCAGCTCATCTCTGAATCGTTCCGGTGAAATTCCAGCTGTCTTTTTCAGTGTTTCTTCCAGGCTTAAAGCTTCCAGCGTTTCTTTTTCAATTTTGAATCCAAGCTGGGATGCAAATCTTACTGCTCTTACAGGTCTCAGTCCGTCTTCTGTAAATCGTTCCACGGGCTTGCCTACAGTTCTGATTGTTTTTTGAGAAATGTCCTTTTTTCCGCAGAATGGATCTACAAGATGGCCATCTTTTAGAGATGCTGCTATTGCATTCATTGTAAAATCTCGGCGGCTAAGATCCTCTTCGATTTTTCCTGTGTATTCCACCTTGTCCGGATGTCTGCCGTCCGAATAGTCGGATTCAGTCCTGAATGTTGTTACCTCGATCTCATTTCCCATAAAATGAACGGTTACAGTTCCGTGTGCGATTCCTGTGGGAATAACCTTATGAAAAATTCCTGTGACCTGTTCGGGAGTTGCGTTTGTCGTTATATCCCAGTCATGCGGAGTTTTTCCCATAAGCATGTCGCGGACAGCACCGCCCACTAGATAGGCTTCATATCCGTTCTGTTCAAAAATCTCGTTCATCTTGTTTAAAATACGGGGAATTTTTATGCAATCCATGTTATCATTCTATCAATTGGGAGTATAAAATGCAAAACCCTAAGAAGATTCATATTGTGATTTTTACTGGTGGACTTTCACCTGATTATGAAAAGACTTTGCTTTACTGGAAAACCCATCCTCAGGTGGATTATGTTATTGCTGCGGATTCCGGGTTGGAAACTTGTATTATGTATGGATTTAACCCCTGCGTCATATTAGGGGATTTTGATAGTATTTCCGATATGTCTGTTTTAGATGCCTTTAATGATGATATAAAGGTATCTTATCCGCGTGATAAAGATTATACGGACACAGAGCTTGCAATAGAAAAAGCTTATGAGATTTCTTCTGCTATGGGGGCGCTTCCGTTCATAACGCTGGTCGGAGGGGACGGTGGAAGGGTAGATCATTTTCTCAGCATCTATGATTCTTTTTCTTCGGAGCATCATCCGGATGTGTGGCTTTGCAGGGAACAGATACTTTATTTTTTTTCCGACGGAACGGAAGCGGAAGTTAATGGTCTGAAGAAAGATGACGTGGTTTCTGTTTCGCGGACAACAGCAGGATACTCCCGGGGAAAATTTTTTTCAGAGGGGCTTGAATGGGAATCTGAACTTTTCCGCAAGGAAGGAATGCCAAGTCTTAGCAACAGGATTTCTTCTGAATATGCAAAGGGCCGTATGCCGGTGCGTATTTCTGTACAGGAAGGGGATTTTATACTGATACTACCGCATGGTGCAGTGGTAACGCAGGTTGTCAGAGGCCTTCAGATATGATAAAAAGCGATGTGGCGGTGATCATTGTTGCAACGCCGAATACAGCGGCAGAAAGAAGCATTATTGAGTGTGCTGCATAATAAATCCGCCTGCTTTTTTTTATTATGATAAAGACAATTGATTCTATGAATGCTGCACAGCTAAGTACGAAAAGTGCTGCGGCAGAAATTGTGAGCGTCTTTATCAATATTGTTTGCGTAGAATCAAGAAATTGCTGGAAATTTCCAATAAAGTACAGCAGAATTAGTGAAAGCGTGAATAAAAAAAGAAAGAGAACTGTCCTGCGTGTCAGTTTGAACAGAATTGAGCTGGATAGATTTTTATTAAAGTCGATTCTTGCAGTTCTCATAAACCATTGTTATACTAAAAATTGTGTTTTTAGCCGTCAAGGGGGTGACATGAAAAAGTTTATGAAAAATCTATTTGCCTGTTTCGTTATCCTTGTAATATTCGGGGCCGTGCTGTTTTTTCTTGGATGGACGCAGTTCAGGGTTCCGGCAGACGGATTTGGAGTTATTGTTTCTAAGACTGGCGGGGTAAGTAAAGAACCTGTCTTGCCGGGAGTGTTTTCGTGGCATTGGGAATTTCTTATTCCTACTAATGCGGAATTGCGTACTTTCAAAAATCGGAATTATTCGTTTACGGAGCGTATTTCCGGTGAGTTGCCTGGAAGTGAAACCTACAGTTCACTTGACGAAAGCATTTCTGATTTTTCGTATAGATTTGTATATAAAATTAATGCGTCCGTGAAACCTGAGACGATTATAACGCTTCTCCGCTCATCAGTAATAACGGATGACGAATCCCTTTCATCATATATAGAAACAGCTTGTAATGCTGTGTGCCGTGCAACTTCAGCTTCTCTGTTAAAAAAGGCAGAAAAGGCATCTGCATTACGGCCAGAGTTGCTTACATCTGAGGAACTGCTTGAACTTGCCCGTGCGGAGCAGACATATCCGGACATTCGTTTTTCAACGTTTACGCTTACAGACTCGGTTATTCCTGATTTCTACTTGTATGACAGGGCAAGAACGGTATATCTTCAAAATCTTGAAAAACGAACTGGATTAAAAAATTCTGATATTGAAAAAAAAAGACGTCAGGAAGATTTTGATTCTGATAATTTAGAAGCTGTTGAAGAACCTGAAGTTCAGACTGCTTCGGAATCCGGCGGATTTTTTAAAAAACGTGAAAAAAAAGGATAAAATGATGAAACGATTGTATGGAATACGTGGTGCCGTTACGGCAGAAAACACAAAGGAATCAATCTCAGAAAAAACAGTTGAGATGTGTTCTCTTTTATTTAAGGAAAATAACCTAAAGCCGGAGGATTTTGTTTCTCTTCAGTTTACGCTTACAAATGATCTTGATGAGATGAATCCGTGTGCGGCTTTGCGTCGTTCCTACAAAGAAATGGATGTATCCGGAATTCCTTTGTTTTGCAGTCAGGAAGCTTACGTAAAGGGAGCACTGGCAAGAGTTGTAAGGGTTTTGGCTACGGTCTACATGGAAGAAGGTTCTGTACCTCAGAATGTCTATCTTGGTGGAGCGGCTGTGCTTCGTCCTGATTTAAAGGGTTGCAAATAAGATACATGAATATCTGGATCGCAAGTATGGAATGTGCCGGAATAGCTGAGGCCGGCGGAGTAAAGGATGTTACGTTTGCTTTGGCAAAAGGTTTCTGTAAAGAAGGTCATTCAGTCACGCTTTTCATTCCGGCTTTTGGATGTGCTTCCTATGCCAATATAAAAGATTTTTCAGAGGATTTTCCATGCAATGTTGAAATTCCTGTGGGAAATATGACTCATTTTATTTCTTACTCAAAAGGTTTGTTCAAAAAACTTGGATTTAACGTTGTTTTTGTAAATCATTCTGTATTTAACGAAAAAAATGCAGTTTATGTTTACACGGAAGATGATCAGAAAAAAAATCCAAAGCACATAAGGGGAAAGGGGCATGATGACAGTCTTTTTATCGATTCCATGTTTTCCAAGGCTGTATGTGAGTATGTACGCTATGTTCATGAATCCGAAAGGCCTGATATAATGCATTGTCAGGATGCTTCCTGTGCATTGATTCCGTGCTATGCAGAAAAGCTTTCTTCCGATTTTTTTAAAAATACAAAATTCTTTGTGACTATTCACAATGCAGGACCGGCCTATCATCATGATTTTATGAATCTTGAGCAGGCGGCTTATTATAGCGGCTTGCCATATTCAGTGCTTATGCAGGCGCAGAACGGATATAGGGTTGAACCTTTCCTTTTGTCTGCTGTTTATGCAAGGCTTACTACGGTTTCAACATTCTATGCAGAAGAGCTTGTTGATCCTGCTAATGACAGTTGTACAGACGGACTTTCATCTCTGTTTCATAATAAGAATGTTATTGTTCATGGAATAACAAATGGAATTGATTACAATATTTATAATCCTATGAACCGGTCAAGCTCAAAATTGCCGTATGCATATTCTCCAAGAAGAAAAATTCTAGCCGGAAAAATAAGGAACAGGCGTTTTTTTCTTGAGTTGTGCAGACAGGAACTGCCTTCTGCCCGAAGGTACCGTAAATATATAAAGGATATGCAGCGTTTCGGTTGGATTGATGAGCGGAACGGAAAAACGGGGCCTTATTTCATGTACCATGGTAGGATTGTAATGCAGAAAGGTGTTTCTCTGATTCTTGATTCTGTAGATGCATTGTTTGAGCGCTATCCTTCGGCAAGGCTTTTTGTGGTTGGGCAAGGAGATCCGGCAATTGAAGAAAATATCCGTGCAGTAACTGAAAAATATAGCGGGAAAGTCGTTTTTTTTAACGGCTATAATGATCCAGTCTCAAGACTTGTTGCAGCGGCTTCTGATTTTGCTTTGCTTCCTAGTTTTTTTGAACCATGCTGTCTTGAAGATTTTATAGCTCAGATCTATGGTGCTATTCCGATTGCTCATGCAACAGGCGGATTGAAGAAAATAATTGACGGAAAGAGCGGTTTTTTGTTTACGGAGCAGTCCGTTGAAGGTTTAATGAGCGCAATTGAGCGTGCCGTAACTGCGAAAAAAAGCCGGAAAGCTTTTTCTGAAATGATTTCTTGGACAGCGAACTATATTTTTAAGGAGTATTCGTGGAAAAGCGTTATAAAACACAAATATATTCCGCTTTTTGAAAAAAATTAAAAAAATGATTATTTTTAGAATTTTGCTATTGACACTTTTTTTGTAAAAATATATATTGTCAACACGTTCGACGCAAAACGAACATCTGCTGCCTTAGCTCAGTTGGTAGAGCACGTGATTTGTAATCTCGGGGTCGAGGGTCCAAGTCCTTCAGGCAGCTCTATTCGGGAAGTTGGCACAGTGGGACTGCGGGAGACTGTAAATCTCTTGGGCAACCGGATGGGGTTCGATTCCCTGACTTCCCAAAGGCTCTGGTAAATCCAGAGCCTTTTTTTATTATAAAATTACATTTTTAAACTGACTTTTGCCGGTTAATGTTATATACTCTTCAATGTTTTATGAAAAAATCATGTAATTTTTTTTTATTTTTGTTTATCTCGTTTTTTGCAATTTGTCTTGTGGCTTCTGTTTCTTTAAAAATCGTTGCGTTACCGTTGAATCCGTCAGATGTTTCTAAAAGGACTCTTATGGTACCTTCGGGAACCTCAGTTCGCTCCGCAGGTAAAAAGCTTTACTCAGAAGGTTTTGTAAGGAGTCCTGCTGTATTTTATCTAGCTGCGCGCTATCCGTTTATAAAAAAAATTCTTACTGGTGAATCAGAGCCTTTCGTATTAAAGAGCGGAGTATACAAGCTAAGTCCTTCTATGAATCTTAAAGAAATTCTTACTGTACTTTCTTCTGGAAATCAGGAATATATAAGGGTTACGGTACCGGAAGGGCTTACTCTGTCTAAAATTGGAATGATAATGCAGTCTGATGGTGTCTGCTCTCTTGAAGAGTTCATGTATGCAGCAAGAAACAGGGAGCTTCTTCAAAAATATAATATTCAAGCTTCTTCTTTCGAAGGTTTTTTGTTTCCTGATACTTATTTTCTTACTCCGGCAATGGCTGCTGAGACTGTTGTAAAAACAATGGTCGAGAATTTCTTTGAAAAATTCAGTACTGTAAAAAACACGGATTCCCTTTCGGGCTCGGAACTTATGGAAAAGGTTATTCTTGCTTCTATAATCGAACGTGAATACAGGATTGCTTCGGAAGCTCCTCTTATTTCAAGTGTATTTAACAACAGATTGAGACGGAATATAGGTCTTTATTCATGTGCAACGCTGGAATACATCATAACAGAGATAGAAGGGTTGCCTCATCCTGATGTTATAACCTATAAAGATACTCAGGTTGACAGTCCGTACAATACGTATAAATGGGCGGGGCTTCCTCCTGGACCGATCTCAAATCCAGGTCTTGTTGCTTTGGATGCTGCTGTTAATCCGGCTGTTTCGGATTATTATTTTTTCCGTCTTGTTGATCCGGAAAAAGGTAATCATGTGTTTTCGAAGAATTTTTCTTCGCATGTAGAGAACGGGAATTCGTATAAAACTAAAAAGAGTGGGTATTAGTGGCTGGTTTTATCTCTCAGGAAACGATAGACGCGGTAAATAATACAGTAGATATAGTAAGCGTCATTGGAGAATATACAAAACTTGATCTTCGCGGAAATGATTACTGGGGCTGTTGTCCTTTTCATGGTGAAAAGACGGCATCCTTTCATGTTGATCCTTACAAGAAATTCTATCATTGCTTTGGCTGCGGTGCCGGGGGAAATGTAATAAAATTTATAATGGAACAGGAGAAGCTTTCTTTTTCTGATGCTGTTACGCTCCTTGCAAAAAAAGCTGGTATAGAAGTTAAATATTCCGGAGGGCAGCCTGATTCACGGCCGGATCCTAAGATTAAACTTATAGAAGACTATATTGAACTTTATGACAGAACGGGTTCAATGTTTCATTATTTGTTATTGGAGACTGAACAAGGGAAATCTGCTTTGAAATATATAACAGATCGTGGTCTTACAATGGAAACTCTTAAGAAATTCAAGATTGGTTATGCGCCAGCTGACAGGCGCTGGCTTAAATCATTTCTGATGAAAAAGAATTTCAGCGGGGAATTTCTTGGAAATTCCGGTTTGTTCAGTAAAAAATACCCGGATATTGCTTTTTTTTCGAATCGGCTTATGTTTCCGATTTTTAACAGGCAGGGGCAGATTGTTGCGTTTGGCGGCCGCCAGCTTGATAATAATCCTGACAGTCCAAAATATCTTAATTCCGGAGATCTTGTTCAGTACAGAAAGGGCGAGACTTTATATGCTTTCAATTTTGCAAAGAAGGCAATAAAAGAGCAGAAAAAGGTTATTTTTTGTGAAGGTTATATGGATTGCATTGCCTATCATCAGAGTGGAATTGAATATGCAGTCGCGCCTTTAGGAACCGCTCTTACAGAAGATCAGATAAAGATTATCAAGCCGTTCGTTGATGAAGTTTTGCTTTCATTTGATGCGGACGGTGCAGGTCAGAAAGCTACTTTAAGGGCGATCTACATGCTCCGCCGTGCATCTATTACAGTAAGGGTTATTCGCATAGAAGGTGG
>JAFOSK010000131.1 GCA_017392945.1 Treponema sp. | reverse complement strand
GTTGACCACGATAAAGAAATCCTTGTTCCAAGCGGAATGGATTCAATCGGACCTGTTCTCGGAAAACTCCGCGAAACTTTGACCGGTATCCAGATGGGAGAAATCAAAGCTCCTGAAGGCTGGGTTTGCGAAATCTGCTAAATTGAAGTTTTTATACTGAAAAAAAGGACTTCTGTTCATTCAGGAAGTCCTTTTTTTTGCTTTAAATTCAATGCATGATATGATAAGTTATTACTATGTATTTAATATTTATGTTTGCCCTGATTCCGGTAGTCCTTCTGTACACCTGCATCAAGGCTGGTAACAGGTTTGTGAATCTTGTTGTATTGAGCGGCGTCTTTATAGGAATTCTTGTTTCTGCATGTACGGCGGTTTTTTCTTACATGCATAGGATTCCGGAATATGCATTTTTGCCGAATTTCCTGTATTTTTTTCTTAAATTTTATTTTGTTCCAATGATCTTTCTTTATGCAGTTTATTTTTTCTGTACAAAGGATGATGTTACGGTAAGATTAAAGTCTTTTTTTCCTTTGGAAGCGGCTTTTTTTGCGGTGTACATGCCATATTGTATTTACGCAGACGGTTCTGCGCTGCGCGCGTTTTTCTTTTTGTTTGCAAAACCGGTTTTATGCCTTTCGATGATTTTTTATTGCTCTATATTTCTGAATAATATTTTCTATGGTATACAAGAAAAAAAATCTGCAGTTTATATTGTCAATTTTATCTCATTTCTTTTGGTTTCGGCGGTACCGGCAGTTCTAGAAACGCTCTGGCTTTTGAATTTCGTGGAGATTGCGGTGTATGCAGTTTCTGTTCTTTATGCTTCTGGGGCACTTGCAATGTTCTATGTAAAAACCCGGCAGGAAAGCAGGTATTTCTTCTAAAATGAATACGGTAAGAAGACTGTTATATTGGATTCCGGCATGTATTATATGCGGTATAAGCTGGTATCTTTCTAGTCAGGAGACAATTGAGCAGATGCCGGAATTCTGGAATGCGGATAAGTTTGTTCATTTTATCTGCTTCGGTGGATTCTGCTTTTGGGTGTCTTTTGCGTGCTTCATAAGGCGAAAGAGGAGTGTGTGGCTCCCTGTTCTGATTGTCAGTGTTTACGGAATTATCGATGAGATTCACCAGAGTTTTACGCCGGGACGTGAATGTTCGGTTTTTGACTGGTGTGCAGATATCCTTGGTGCTGTTATGGGCGCATTTGTTTTTCTTTTTGTTTTACATCTGGTAGGACGCTTTTGGGCAAGGGGCTGTAATGGCGCGGAGCGTTCTGCGAAAGCAGAATGAGCGCCAGCGGAACCATGAAAGACCCGGTTTTTGCGGAGCAAAAATGCCTCCTGTTGAAAAGAATTAAGCAAATCGTTAATATTCGTTTTGGCTGTTGAAACTAATTTAAAATTTTATAGAGGTTTTTGAAATGAAAAAATACGCTAGCGGAAAAGTTCGCGAAGTTTATGATCTTGAAGACGGACGAATGGTCATTGTTACTACAGACCGCCTTAGTGCATTTGATGTAATCCTTCCGACTCTTATTACAGACAAGGGAAAGGTTTTGAACGCACTTTCTAATTTCTGGTTTGATTACACAGGTGACATTGTGAAGAATCATATGATTTCTTCTGACCTTAAGGACATGCCTGCTGAATTTCAGAAACCGGAATACGAAGGACGCACAATTCTTGTTAAGAAACTTAAGATGATTCCTTATGAAGTAATCGTACGCGGATATATGTTCGGTTCTATGTACGAAGCTTACAAGAAGGGTGAACCATTCCTTGGACACAGCTTTGACAAGACTTACCAGGAAGCTGAAAAACTTGATGAACCTATTGTTACTCCTTCTACAAAGGCAGCAGAAGGTCACGACATTAACGTTACTCTCGAATACATGAAAAATGATCTTGGCGAAGAGCTTGGAACTAAGATTGAAAAAGCTGCCCTTGCAGTTTACAAGAAGTGCTACGAACACGCTTACAAAAACGGAATCATCATTGCTGATACAAAGTTTGAATTCGGTCTTGATGAAAACGGTGAACTTGTTCTTGGCGATGAAGTTCTTACTCCGGATTCAAGCCGCTTCTGGGATTTGAGCAAGTACAAGGTTGGTGGAAGTCCTGCAAGCTACGACAAGCAGTTTGTACGCGACTGGCTCAAGGCTAACAATCTTGCCGGAGATCCTAACATTAAGGAAATTCCTGCTGACGTTGTTGCACAGACATCTGCAATTTACAAAGAATGTCAGGCAAAGATTTGTCACAAATAATTTAGTTTTTTTTGAAAAAATCGTGTTTGCGGTGTTGACACATTATACTGATTTTTGGTATATTACATACATCGCAACGCGATATGGACGGTTAGCTCAGCTGGTACGAGCGTCTGGTTTACACCCAGAATGTCGGGAGTTCGATCCTCTCACCGTCCAAGATAAAGGACTTCACTGTGCTGAAGTCCTTTTTTATTTTAAAAAGGAAGGTATGAACGAAATGACGATCGGAGCCGAAGAAATGAACAAGACGAGCGGACATCTTTCGGAAATTTCTGGCAAAGTAAATGATTCTATAAACAGGATCGGAATGCAGATCGATCAGTTCAAAGTATAGCTGCTTGTTCTGGAAAAAGCTGACATTACCGGACTAGTGAAATGCATCGGTTGAACAGGCTGCGCTGAGCGTGGAGGGGTGAGGAATAAAATTACAAAAGTTTTTTGTAATTTTATTCCGAAAGGATTTGCGGACTTCGGACGCAAAGACCGAGCGTAAGCGGGCCCCGGAAGGCGAGTTGGAAAGCTGCTGCGCCAATATGAGAAAAAAAAGAAAAAAAGTTGACATTGTTATTGAGAATCACTAGTATAGATTCAAGCATCAAAGGAGATGCAGACAATGCTTAGGCGTATTGTCTGCATCTCCTTTTTTTATGCCTGAACGGAATTTGAGTAAATAGTTACTCTACAGGGGTTATTATGAAAAAGACATTGTATGAGCCTGCTTTTGAGCATGACAACTGCGGTATTGGTGCTGTGGTTAATATCGATGGTCATGCTTCAAGGCAGATTGTTGAGAATGCTCTTGGGATTGTTGAAAAACTTGAGCATAGGGCTGGAAAAGATGCATCGGGAAAAACTGGCGACGGAGTTGGTATCCTTCTTCAGATTTCTCATGGTTTTTTCAGCAGGGTTGCGTCTGAGCAGGGAATTTCCTTGGGAGAGGCGCGCGATTATGCAGTGGGTATGTTCTTTTTCCCTTCTGAAGAACTGGTTCGGGCTAAAAGTCAGAAATTGTTTGAGGATCTTTGTGAAAAGGAAGGGCTTTCATTTTTGGGATGGAGAAAGGTTCCTGTTAATGATGCTGTCCTTGGAGAAAGAGCCCGTGAATGCATGCCTTGCATCATGCAGTGTTTTATTGCACGTCCTTCTGATGTTTCAAAAGGAATTGAATTTGACAGGCGGCTTTATATTTTAAGGAGGCAGTTCGAGCATTCTTCAAAGGAAACTTATGTTGCTTCGCTTTCGAGCAGGACGATTGTTTATAAGGGAATGTTCCTTGTTCAGCAGCTGAGGACTTTTTATTGCGACCTTCAGTCTGAGGAATATATTTCTGCGGTTGCAATTGTTCACTCGCGCTTTTCTACTAATACTCAGCCGAGCTGGCAGCGCGCTCATCCGAACCGCTTCATTGCTCATAACGGTGAAATTAATACAATCCGCGGTAATGCGGACAGGATGCTTGCCCGGGAGGAAACTTTAAGGTCTGAGGTTCTTTCTGATGAGGATATCAGAAAGGTTCTGCCTGCTGTTGATACTACTGGTTCTGATTCTGCAATGCTTGATAATACGCTGGAATTCCTTGTTATGAACGGGCTTCCTCTTGCGCTTGCTGTTATGATTTGTATTCCAGAACCTTGGAAAAATGACGGAACAATGGATTCTAAGAAAAAGGATTTCTATCATTACTATGCAACTATGATGGAACCTTGGGACGGTCCTGCGGCTGTTCTTTTCTCTGACGGAGATGTTCTTGGTGCCACTCTTGACCGCAATGGATTGAGACCTAGCCGCTATTATATTACTAAAGACGGAATGCTTGTCCTTTCTTCTGAAGTTGGATGTCTTGATATTCCTGAAGAAAATATACTGAAAAAGTCTCGCCTGCAGCCTGGTCGAATTCTTTTGGTTGATATGGCTGCTAAAAAGATTATTTCGGATGAGGAATGCAAGAAAATGTATGCTTCGGCTCAGCCGTTCGGTGAATGGCTTGATACCAATCTTGTTCATCTTTCTGAACTTCCTATTCCTAACAAAAAGATTCCTGTATATTCGCAGGAAGAGCGCGACAGGCTTTATAAGGCTTTTGGCTGGAACTATGAAGATGTAAACGAAATGGTCCTGCCTATGGCTAAGAATGGAATTGAGCCGACTGGAGCAATGGGTGTTGATACTCCGCTTGCATGTATGAGCGACAAGCATCCGAGTCTTTATTCTTACTTTAAGCAGCTTTTTGCTCAGGTTACAAACCCTCCGTTTGACTCTCTGCGAGAAAAGATTGTAACAGATACAACAGTTTATGTTGGTTCTGATGGTAATCTTCTTAAGTGCGAAGGAAGCAATTGTACTGTTCTTGAAATTAATAATCCTATTCTTACAGGTGTTGATATCCTTAAAATTAAGAACATGAAGAAAAAAGGATTCAAGGTTTCTGTAGTTCCACTTTTATTCTATAAGGGCGGATCATTAAAACAGGCTCTTGACGAACTTTTGATTTCTGTTGACCGCGAATATAAGAATGGTTCAAACATAATCATTCTTTCTGACCGCGGTGTTGACAGTAACCATGTGGCAATTCCTTCGCTGCTTGCAGTCTCTGCTGTTGAGCAGCATCTTGTACGTACAAAAAAGAGAACTGCAATTTCCATTATCCTTGAATCGGCTGAAATACGCGATGTTCATCAGGCCGCAATGGTTTTGGGTTACGGTGCACGTGCTGTAAATCCGTATCTTGCTCATGAATGTATTGCTGAACTTATTGATCAGAAGCTTTTGGATAAGGATTATCACACTGCAATTGATGATTACAATAAGGGTATTATAAACGGTATCGTTAAGATTGCGGCAAAGATGGGTATTTCTACTATTCAGTCTTACCAGTCTGCTCAGATTTTTGAGGCTGTTGGTATTTCCAAGGAAGTTATCGAACCGTATTTTACAAATACAGTAAGCCGCGTCGGAGGTATTACTCTTAAGGAAATTGAAGAGGATATTATTTATCATCATAATAAGGGTTTTGATCCTCTCGGACTTGCGGTTGATACTCACCTGGATTCTGTTGGTATGCACAAAATGCGCCGCGGTCCTAATGCTGAAGATCACCTTTACAGTCCGGAAACAATCATTGCTCTGCAGGAAGCTACAAGAAACGGTGATTACAACCGCTTTAAGGAATATACAGCTCTTGTTGATGACAATGCGCATCCTCACACGTTGAGGGCTATGATTGATTTTGCCCTTCCTGAAAACGGTGGAATTCCACTTGAAGAAGTTGAATCTGAAACAGAAATTGTGAAGCGTTTTAAGACAGGTGCTATGAGTTACGGCTCAATTTCTGAAGAGGCTCATCGTTGTATGGCACTTGCAATGAATCATCTTCATGGAAAGTCTAACTCTGGTGAAGGTGGAGAAAAACCGGAACGCCTTGGAACTGATGCAAATTCTGCTATCAAGCAGGTTGCATCCGGTCGTTTTGGTGTTACGGAAGAATACCTTTTGAGTGCAAAAGAAATCCAGATTAAGATGGCGCAGGGTGCTAAGCCGGGAGAAGGCGGTCACTTACCTGGAAAGAAAGTTTATCCTTGGATTGCAAAGACAAGATACGCAACCCCAGGTGTTTCTCTTATTTCGCCGCCACCGCACCACGATATTTACTCTATTGAAGATCTTGCCCAGCTTATTTACGACCTTAAGAATGCAAACCGTGCTGCGCGTATTTCTGTAAAGCTTGTAAGCGAAGCAGGTGTTGGAACTATTGCGGCCGGTGTTGCAAAGGCTGGTGCCCAGGTTATCCTTATCTCGGGGCATGACGGTGGTACAGGTGCTGCGCCTATTTCTTCTATCCATCATGCGGGATTACCATGGGAACTCGGGCTTGCAGAAACTCATCAGACTCTTATTCAGAATGGTCTAAGGAGCCGTGTTGTAATTGAGACTGACGGTAAGCTTATGAGCGGCCGGGATGTTGCAATTGCGGCTTTACTGGGCGCAGAAGAATTTGGTTTTGCTACGGCACCTCTCATTTCTATGGGTTGTGCAATGATGCGTGTCTGCAATCTTGATACATGTCCTTTCGGTGTTGCAACTCAGAACAGCGCATTAAGAAAGCGATTTACTGGTAAGCCAGAATATGTCGAAAACTTTATGCTCTTTATTGCACGTGAACTTAGGGAATATATGGCTCGGCTTGGAGTTCGCACTCTTGATGAAATGTGCGGACGTACGGATTTGCTTAAGCTTAAGGATAAGCAGGGATTCCAGAGAGCTTCTCTTGTTGATATAAGCAGAATTATCGGCTACAGGGCTCCTGAAGGAACAAAAAATCATTTTGATCCTTCTGATGTGTATAATTTTGAGCTTGAAAAGACAGTTGATGAAAGAATCCTTCTTAAATCTTTTGAAAAAGCTGCAAAAGGTAAGAAGGGAACTTTTGAAGTTACAGTTTCTTCTACAGACAGGACTCTGGGTACAATACTTGGTTCGGAAATCCAGAAAAAGTTCGGAAACTCCTTGGAAGAAGATTCGTTTGTTGTAAACGCACAGGGAGGCGGCGGACAGTCATTCGGTGCATTTATTCCTAAGGGGCTTACTCTTAAGCTTTCAGGTGATTCAAATGACTATCTCGGAAAAGGACTTTCGGGCGGAAAAATTGTTGTCAAAGCACCTGAAAAAAGAACTTACAAACCGGAAGAAAACATTATCGTAGGAAACGTTGCTTTGTTTGGTGCTACAAGCGGTGAAGCATTTATCAACGGTATAGCTGGTGAACGTTTCTGTGTACGTAATTCTGGTGCTGTTGCAGTTGTAGAAGGTTGTGGCGATCATGGTCTTGAATACATGACAGGTGGAACTGTAGTCATTCTTGGTGAAACAGGAAGAAATCTTGCTGCCGGTATGTCGGGCGGTACGGCTTATATTCTTGATAAGAACCATGAACTTTACAAAAAACTCAATAAACAGCTTGTTACTATGTCCGAGATTTCTGATGAGCACGACATCCAGGTTGTGCGAAGCCTTGTAGAAAAGCATGTAAAGGAAACTGGTTCTGAACTTGGTGAAAGAATTATAAAAGATTTTGATAAGTATATTCCTCATTTTAAGAAAATTATTCCTAATGACTACCAGAATATGCTTTCTCACATAAGCAGGGCAGAAGAAAGGGGACTTGCTCATGATGACGCTGTTCTTGAGGCTTTCTACGAGACTACAGGTCAGAAACCGTGTCATTGATTTGTAAGATAACGGCCTAGAAGTTTATTTTTAGATATGGCAGCATGGGAAGATTTTTCTATGCTGTCGTTCAGTGGAGTTTGATATGGGAAAACCAACAGGATTTTTGGAATATAACAGAAAAGAAAATGCGAGCATTCCGCCTTTATTAAGGGCTAAGGATTTTAAGGAATTTCATGCGCTTCTTCCAGCTGAGGAAAGAAAGACTCAGGCTGCACGATGCATGAATTGCGGTGTACCGATGTGTCAGTCAGCAATAAAACTTGCAGGCATGGTTACTGGATGTCCGCTTCATAATCTTATTCCGGAATGGAATGATGCCCTCTATAACGGGCAGTACGACATGGCTGCATGGAGACTTTTGAAAACATCAAGTTTTCCAGAATTTACGGGGCGCGTTTGTCCAGCTCTTTGCGAAAAAGCATGTAACTGCGGAGGAGCCTCCGGTTCTTCTGGAGAACAGGAACCTACAAGGAATGCGGTTACAATTCATGATAACGAGCTTTTTATAATTGAAAAGGCTTTTGAAACAGGATATATGACTCCTCGTGTGCCAAAGCTTCGTTCTGGCAAGAAGATTGCTGTTGTGGGTTCTGGACCAGCAGGACTTGCCTGTGCAGATCTTTTGAACAGACGCGGACATTCAGTAACAGTATATGAAAGGGAAGACAGAGTTGGCGGCCTTCTTATGTATGGAATTCCTAACATGAAGCTTGAAAAGCGCATAATCGACAGGCGCATTGACCTTATGAAGGCGGAAGGTGTTGAATTTGTTACTGGGGCAGATATCGGAAAGACTGTGAATGCAAAGGAACTTCTTGATTCTTATGATGCTGTTGCTCTTTGCTGTGGTGCAAAAAAAGCTCGTCCTTTGGCTGCTTCAGGGACTGATTCAGAAGGCTTTATGTATGCCGTTGACTTTCTTAAGTCTGTTACAAAAAGTCTTTTGAACTCAGGACTTACTGATGGTACATTTTTTGATCCAAAGGGAAAGAATGTAATTGTAGTAGGCGGTGGTGATACTGGAAACGACTGTACAGGAACAAGCATCCGTCTTGGTGCCGCATCTGTAACACAGATTGAAATGATGCCTTGTGCTCCTGAAAAGCGTGGGAAAAACAATCCATGGCCTCAGTGGCCTAAGATCCTTAAAACTGATTACGGTGCAGAAGAATCGATTGCATTCTTTGGAAAGGATCCTCGTGTGTATGAAACCACTGTAAAAGAAATTCTTTCAAAAGACGGTAAAGTTTGCGGTGTGAAGACTGTAGAAGTCGAGTTCAAAAATGTTGACGGAAAGCGTACTCTGTGCGAGCGTCCGGGTACAGAAAAGACTCTTCCTGCTGATCTTGTATTGGTTGCCGCAGGATTCCTTGGCTGTGAGGATTATACACCTGCTTCTTTCGGCGTTTCGCTTACAGAACGTAATACAGTTGCTTCTGTAGGATCGCCTACACCGGATCTGGCTTCTCCTAACGGTTATAGTACTAATGTAGAAAAGGTATTTACGGCTGGTGATATGCACCGCGGTCAGTCTCTTGTTGTTTGGGCAATCGCAGAAGGCCGGGAATGTGCTAAAGAAATTGATAGGTATCTTATGGGCTACACCAATCTTTAGTATTGGTTGAATGTTTAGTTCCTTGATGAACTGATTTACATAGTCCGGGTGGAATGCATGAGGAAAGTAAGAATATGCCATAGTGAAATAACTTGCTTTTCGTCTTTATGGAATCACCCGGACTTTTTTATATGCGTAAACTTTATAATGCGTTTGGCTTAATAAGGATTTGAAGTATACGTGAAAATTCTTTATAATCATAATATTGTGGAACAGATTTTAAAGAATGGAATGATTACAATCCGTGGTGCCAGAGAGCATAATCTTAAGAATATTGATCTTGATATACCGCGAAACAAACTTGTTGTAATTTCCGGCTTGAGCGGGTCCGGAAAAAGTTCTCTTGCTTTTGATACGCTTTTTGCAGAAGGGCAGCGCCGCTATATGGAAAGTCTTTCTTCGTATGCGCGTCAGTTTTTGGGAACAATGGACAAGCCTGATGTTGATCTTATAGAAGGGCTTTCTCCAGCAATTTCAATTGAACAGAAATCTACAAATAAAAATCCTCGTTCTACTGTAGGAACAATTACAGAAATCTACGATTATTACCGACTTCTTTTTGCAAGGGCCGGACACGCTCATTGTCCTCAGTGCGGTAGGGAAATCCGAGAGCAGACGGTTGATCAGATAATTGATTCAATTATGTTATGGCCGGAAAATACAAAGATTCAGATTCTGGCTCCTGTTATCCGCGGAAAAAAAGGTGAACATACAAAGATTTTAGAAGATGCTCTAAAATCAGGTTTTATAAGGGCTCGTATAGACGGAATTATGACCAGTCTTGATGAAAACGTAAAGTTGGACAAGCAGAAAAAGCATACAATCGAAATCATTGTAGACCGCATAATCTTGAATCCAGACTGCCGCAAGCGCCTTGCAGATTCTGTAGAAACTGCGCTGGAAAGTGCTTCGGGCATTATCATCGTTACTAAAAAAACAGAAGCCGGTGAAGAGGAAGTTTTCTTCAGCCAGAAAAATGCATGTCCTGACTGCGGTATTTCTATTCCTGAACTTCAGCCGCGTCTTTTCTCCTTTAATAATCCGTTTGGTGCCTGTCCGGAATGTACCGGACTTGGCCAGAAAATGGAATGGGATCTGAAAAAAATAATTCCTGATCCGGGAAAAAGTTTTAACGAAGGCGGAATAACATTCTATAATCCTGAAAGTGAATGGAATCATTCGCTGTTTGAAGCAGTCGCAAAGGAAGGAGGTTTTTCTCTTGATACGCCGCTGAACCAGCTTTCTGAAAAACAATATGACTATCTCTGGAACGGAGATCTGGAAAAGGATATTCACTGGATTTATAAAAAGCAGAGCGGCGAAGGGTACAGCGAATATAAAAGACCTTGGCCTGGCGTAATTGCAGACATGAAGCGCCGCTATACAGAGGCATGGGGCGAAAACCAGCGTATTCGTATAGAAGAAAAATACATGTCTGTTTCCGAATGTTCTTGCTGTCATGGAAAAAGGCTGCGCCCGGAAGCGCTTGGCGTAACTGTAGGCGGTAAAAATATTCATGAACTTACGGCATTAAGTGTTCAGGAATCAATAGATTTTTTTGATAAACTTGAACTTTCAGAAAACGAAGCAAAGATTGCTTCTCAGGTAATGAAGGAAATAAAATCAAGGCTGAAATTTCTGAAGGACGTAGGATTAGATTACCTCACGCTTGAACGTTCTGCAGAAACCCTTTCCGGTGGAGAAGCCCAGCGGATACGTCTTGCAACTCAGATTGGTTCTGCGTTGACAGGAGTAATGTATATTTTGGATGAGCCCTCGATTGGTCTTCATCAGCGCGATAACCAGCGGCTTATAGATACGCTTACATATCTGCGCGACCAGCAGAATACAGTTATTGTTGTAGAACATGATGAACAGACTTTAAGGACAGCAGACTATCTCGTAGACATTGGGCCGGGGGCTGGAATCCACGGCGGTTATGTTGTTGCAAGCGGAACTCCAGAAGAAGTAATGCGCGTACCTCAGAGTAAAACCGGTCAGTATCTTGCAGGTGTTCTCCGCATGAAAATTCCTGAAAAGCGCAGGGTTGGAAACGGACATGTTTTAAGCCTTTCTGGTGTAACAGAGCATAACCTAAAGGATGTAAGCATAGACGTAAAGCTTGGAACTTTTACCTGTATAACAGGTGTTTCAGGCTCGGGAAAATCAACTTTGATGAGCGATGTGCTTTATCCTGTTCTTTCAAATAAAATAATGCGTACAAATTACCCTGTAGGGGCATATAAAGAAGTTCACGGAACAAGCCATATTGATAAGGTAATTAATATTGACCAAAGTCCTATCGGTCGAACTCCAAGAAGTAACCCTGCGACTTATGTAGGTGTTTTTGATAGTATAAGGGATCTTTTTGCGGAACTTCCGGAATCAAAGGCAAACGGCTACACAAAGGGGCGGTTCAGTTTTAACGTAAAGGGCGGGCGCTGTGAAAATTGCCAGGGAAGCGGAACAATCACAATCGAAATGAACTTCCTGCCGGATGTATTTATTACCTGTGACGTCTGTAACGGAAAACGCTTTAATAAAGAAACTCTTTCTGTATTATATAAAGGAAAGAGTATAAATGACGTTCTGAACATGACAATAGAGGAAGCCTGTGATTTCTTTGTTTCAATTCCTCATATTTCGCGTAAGCTGGAAACTCTGAAATCTGTTGGTCTTGGTTATATTCAGCTTGGTCAGAGCGCTCTTACGCTTTCAGGTGGAGAAGCCCAGCGCGTTAAGCTTGCAAATGAGCTTGCCCGTGTTTCTACAGGACGCACATTGTATATAATGGATGAGCCTACAACGGGACTTCATTTTGCAGATGTAATGCAGCTTATGAATGTAATTCAAAGGCTTGTAGATCAGGGGAATACAGTCCTTATGATTGAGCATAATCTGGATGTTATATGCCAGGCAGATTATCTTATAGATATGGGACCGGAAGGTGGTTTCAGGGGCGGAACTGTTGTTGCTCAAGGAACGCCTGAAGAAGTTGCACAATGCCCGGATTCATATACAGGGCAGTTTGTAAATGAAATGATTGAAAGGGAAAAGAACAGACAGGAAAAATAGACTCCGGATTTGTTTTTTTTCTAAGCTATAAAATGAAAAAGTTTTGCGTTGTTATAAAAAGTATTTGTTTCTCATTTCTTCTGATTCTGTCTGCCGGTTTTTTGTATGCAGCGGATGGAAAATCAGAGACGAAGGATATAGTTTCTGTAGAAAATAAGTCTGATGACGCAAAGATAGAAACGAAAACTGAAACCGAGCTTTCATCTGATGCTGCTGAATCTGAAATTTCGGAAAAAAAGGATAATGCTGCAAAAGACAAGAAATCTAAAAAAAAGAGGAAAGCTGAAGAACAGAAAGAAAGCGATTCTCCGGAAGAAACAAAGACTGTAATAAATATTGATAATGCACGCAGTACCCGTTATGAAAAGGATAAGACTACTGGGAATGACGTAATTGTTCTTTCTGGTGATGTTAAGATTTCCGTTACAAAAGGAAGCTCAAAAAACGTAATTTCTGCCGATCGCGTACGCTATGATCGTACCAGCGAAATGATCTACGCTGATGGCTCCGTTTCTCTTGATCAGACTACGGAAAATTCTGGCGGACAGACTGTTACAGCCAGCGGACTTATGTTTAATACTTCAACTTTGGAAGGAATTTTTGATGACGGACGTGTAGTGCAGAAAAAATCTGATGCACTCAATCTTCCAAGCGGTTCAACTCTTATAGTTGCCAGCGATATTTTTGGTCGCAGTGAATCAAATACAATTGCCTTTAAGGATGGTGAACTTACATTTTGTGATGATGAAGATCCTCATTGGCGCATTAAGGCAAGTCGGATCTGGCTTTTGCCGGGCGGAGAATTTGCGTTTCTTAATGCGCGCGTATTTACGGGGCCTGTTCCGGTTCTGTATCTTCCTGCGTTCTATTATCCTAAAGATGAGCTTATATTTAATCCTGTGTTCGGTTTTGAAAAAAAACGCGGTTATTTTATTCAGTCTACAGCATACCTTTATGGAAGAAAGCCACTGGATACAAGTTCTTCTACAAGTAGTTCTTCCACAAGTGACAGTGCAGAAAAACTTAAGGCGCTATTCAACTTTGTAAAGCCTTCTGTTTTGAAGGATCAGAAACGCGAAGGGCTTATGCTCCATAACCTTGACAGTGACTATAAAGGTAATACTTCAAATTATTTTAAGCTTCTCGGAGATTATTACACCAATCTTGGATATATGATCGGTGCAGAAGGTGTATTCAGACCACCTAAGTATATTTCTGAAATTTCTCTTTCAACTAAACTTGGATTTTCTAATACGGTTTTTAAAAATACTGATATTGGAGATTATAGTCCTTATGCTCCGTCTGGTTCTAAAATAATGGATTCTTCAAACCTTCTTGGAATGAGTCTGCCGTTCCGGTACAGCGCAAATTTCAAGGCTTCCATGACAACTCCGCTGTCTCTTTCTCTGTCAATGCCTGTTTATTCAGATCCGTTTTTTTCTGATCACTTTGATTCTCGTAATGAGACTATGGACTGGATCAGTTTTCTTATTGCTCAGTCTCAAACAGATGATGATGATACAAAGTCTTCTACAAACGAGGTTTCTTCGTTTACATGGGCACTTAACAGTTCTTATTCAGTACCTCTTCCGGCATTTATCAAGCCTTATGTTTCAACGCTTTCTTTAAGCCTTAACTCTTCCCTTGTATTTTCTACAATGGAAATTAGCAGTACAGAAACAGATTCAAAAGGAAAATATTATCTTGATTCGGGAAATATATCTTCTTCCTCAAACGACAGGGATGAATGGGTAAAATATACCCCGGAAAGAAAATTCTATTATCCTTCTCAGATTATCCCTGCAACGATTACCGGAACTCTAAGCGGAACCCTTATAGATTTGTCTTCTTCTAAAAACTCGAAAAAATCTTCTGCAGAAAAAAATCAGTTTACGGTCAGCATGATTGCACCGGAAGAATTTCTTACAAATGCAGAAAAGCAGAAAAAAATGCAGGATGCAGAAGAGAAGGCAAAAAAAGACGAAAAAACAGAAGGTGGAACTGACGGAAAAAAAGCGGAAGAACCTTCTGAAGAAAAAAAAGAGGAAGAGGGATTTAAGCTTTCGCTTCTTCCTGTCCTGGCTGCCGTTTCAGGTACAACGACGGAAATTCCTGGATTTACTTATTCCATGAAGTATTCTGTAAAGCCGTCCCTTACAACTCAGCTTGCCTATGCTTCCTCAAATCTTAAAACTCCGGATGATTTTTCATGGACCGAATTAAAGTCTTCTATGTATAATCTTAAGCTTCCAGTTACCGTAGATAATAACATAAGTTACGGCGGTAATTTCTTTACGGTGAGCAATTCTTATACTTACAGCCCTGTATGGCAGGAGCATCCTTATATTCATGAAAATGAAGATGCTGTTGTAATTGACGGAAAAACAGTAAAAGAAGCGGAAAGCGCATGGTATACAAAATCTGCGGCCGTTTCTCTTAAAAAAACTGACTATGCTGCTCATAAACAGGATCTTACTAATACCAATTCTGTTTCACTTAAACCGTTTGCATACATACCGGTAATAAAAGATACAGGTATTACGTGGCGTTCTACAATCAAGATGATCCGTACAGAATTCCTTTCGGACGATTACGATGCTGCCCGAAAAAAAGACGAAAATTACGATTCTCCTGAGTGGGATTATCATTGGATTGACTGGGATGATGAAGACTGTATTACAACAAATGCGCTTGACTTTACGATTGCTACCAACCAGATGGATAACAAGTTTTCCCAGAGCTTTACGCTTTCGACTACGCTTAAGCCTCTCAAGGAAAGCTATTATGGTACTTTCAGGCTTGGGTTCCCCTATACAACGTACCAGATTGAATATGGTGTAAAAAAAGAAGATGTTACGACTACTAACAGCAGCGGTCAGTCAGAAACAAGCGAAGAATGGAAGAAGCAGCCCCTCAAGCAGAGTCTTTCTGTCTCTGGAAAAGTTCTTAAAAATACCATGACTGCATCTGCAAGCTATAATATCAACATGGAAGATGAATACAATGATTCTCTTAAGTTGTCGTTCAGCTGGTTCGGTCTTACAGCTGCATATCAGATGTCTTATACTTATGGCTATGATTTTTACTCATCGACTGACGTGCGGAACGGCGTGAAGGATGACGCCGGAAATGTTGTGACCAGCGTAGGCTGGCATCAGAGATCAGAAAAAGAATTTATTCCGTATAATTTTTCCCTTACATATAATTCTGGAACAAAGACTTTTTATAAGTGGAAGAATAGAATTTCCTGGGGAGTTGGCGTTAATACAAGCGTTGTTGCCGATCTGCTTAAGCCTACTAGCAGTTATTTTACGTTTGCACCATCGCTTTCTCTTAAGATCAATGAATTTTTTACTATGTCATTCTCGGCTTCTGTAAAGAACTCTGTAATCTACCGTTATTTCGGTAACGAAATAAATCTTCCTGGGGAAACTAATATTTTCAAGGATCTTTTAAATTCCTTCCGCTTTGATGATGATTCTCTCCGGGAAGCTTCGGGCTTTAAGCTTAAGACCCTTAATCTTTCTATGACACATGAACTTCATGACTGGGATTTTACGGCTTCCTTCAAGGTTGAACCAAGGCTTGTTACAGAGACTGTCGGTACGGGAACAAATGCAAAAACAAACAAATACTACGATTTTAATCCTTACATATCGATTTCTATCGTATGGCGTCCTATGAGTGCCATGAAGACAGAAATTATTGATAAATATGGAGAATGGCAGCTTAAGTAACGTTTAGATTGTTGCGGAACTTGCGTTATTTGATTACAATAAGATACAAGTGGAAAGTGTATATACTATAGTTGTACCGGACACGGATGTCCTGTCTTGTGTCTGTGGTACAAACGACAATAATTTAAAACTCATCGAAGAACATCTTGGGATTCCTGTTTTTACAAGGGGAAATGAACTTTCTGTAGATACAGAGGATGTCTCTTTGCGCCAGCAGTTCCGCTACATAATAGACAGAATTGTTGATGAAGTCTGCGATGGCTCTAAAGATTCAGGGGATATAATTACTTCTGTTCTTAATATGGAAAAACGGGCAGATATGGAATCAACCTCCATCCTTGTTCCTGGTGCAATCAAAAAAGTCTATCCGCATACTCAGCATCAGGCGGATTATATACAGTCAATGCGCGACAATGATATGGTTTTCTGTATTGGAGCTGCAGGAAGCGGAAAAACTTTCATCGCTGTTGCAGAAGCTTTACGGCTTGTTCTCTCGCATAAGGTTTCCCGTCTTGTTATTACGCGTCCTGTAGTAGAAGCTGGTGAAAGTCTTGGCTTTTTACCAGGGGATCTTGAAGACAAGATAAATCCTTATCTTCGTCCTTTATATGATTCAATGGAAATGATTCTTCCGCGGGAAACTGTAAAACGCCTTGTGGAAGCTGAAATAATAGATATTGCGCCTCTTGCGTATATGAGGGGGCGTACATTGAATAACTGTGTTATAATTCTTGATGAAGCACAGAATACAACTAAGGAGCAGATGAAAATGTTCCTTACCAGAATGGGAGAAAATTCTAAGGTCTTTATTACAGGAGACATTACGCAGATTGACCTTCCAAAAAAAGTTGTCTCCGGCCTTGTTCATGCAACAGGACTGCTTGAAGGGATTGAAGGAATCGGATTTCTGCGTCTTACGGCTGAGGATGTCGTAAGAAATCCTCTTGTAAAAAAGATTGTAAAGGCATACGAAAATGAACAGAGCAACTTCTAATTTAAATCCGTTTAAAACTTTCTTTGACGATGTCGGGAATTTTGTGAAAGAACATTATCCTGTAATTATTTTATGTGTACTCGGTTTTATTGCAGTATCTGTAATAAATTTCTTTGACATAACTATGACCCAGACAATTTCTTCGTATCATATCGAAGAGTTCGAAGTGGGGCAGATTGCTGATCGTACTATTTTTGCTCCAAAAACAATTCCTGCAGATGAAATGAACCCAGTCTTCATCGAGGAAGGAGAAAAGATTATCCGCAAAGGTTTTCCGATTACAGAAGAAGGCTATGCAAAGCTTCAGAAAATGGCGGAATCTCCGATTTACCTTGATTACAGACAGTTTGCAAATTCGGAATTGTTTGTTTTTCTTTTGGCCTCAATGTGGGTTCTCCTTTTTACTTGTGTTCCCTTTAACCGTAAGATTCATCTTAGGGAAATGGTGTTTCAGGTAATCTGCTTTGTGCTTGTTTTTGCCTGCATTACATTTGGAACAAAGCATCAGTATTTTTCTGAACCGTTTACCATGCTGGTGATAATTCCTGCTTCCCTTATGATTCTTATGGATGCAATTCTTTATGGCCAGCTCAGTGCAATTTTCTTTTCTTTCATAATTTCATTCGGAGTATTCAATGCTGCCGGTTATGAAATTGCGCCTTTCCTTTTTACCTTGTCAACATCTCTTGCAAGTTCAATAATTGTACGCAAAATAGAAAAGCGAATGGATATGATCCTTGTTTCGGCTCTCCTTGCCGTATTCAATCTTGTTACGGTGGTCATACTTGCGGTTATATTCAACGAGCAGCTTCTTCATCTGCCTGTAATTCTTGTAGGCGTTGCGCTTAACGGATTCCTTTCTGGAATTCTTACACTTGCGCTTCTTACACCAGTTGAACTTATTCTTAATACAGCTTCAATTTTCCGTCTTGTTGATCTTAGTGATACAAACACCCCGATACTAAAAAAACTGTATCAGACTGCAAACGGAACTTACAATCATTCAATGAATGTTGGGATTCTTGCAGAAAATGCGTGCCGCGAAATTGGTTCCAACGGACTTCTTGCAAAGGTCGGTGCATGGTACCACGATGTCGGAAAAATGGATCAGAGCGAATATTTTACGGAAAATCAGATTGACGGTATAAATCCTCATGATAAGATAGCTCCTACTTTGTCTGCTTCAATTTTAAGAAGTCATGTAAAGAAAAGTGTTGAAATGGCACGCCAGATGCATCTTCCTAAGCAGGTAATCGATATTATTGAAGAACATCACGGAAACAGCATTATGGCTTGGTTCTATACAAAGGCAAAGGAACTTGATCCGAATGTTAACGCAATTGATTTCATGTATCCTGGAAATCCTCCTTCTTCAAAGGAAGCCGGTGTAGTGATGCTTGCCGATACAGTAGAGGCTGCCTGCCGTTCTTTGGATAATCCTACGGAAGAGCGTCTTGAAAAGTTTATTTCTAAGCTTATAAATGACAAGATGGAACATGGTCAGCTTGACTGTTGTGCCCTTACGTTCAGCGATTTGAACAGAATAAAGGCGTCTTTTGTAAAATTCCTTGTTGGTTTCTATCATAACCGCGTAAAGTATCCTAACCAGAAGGATCCTGATGAAAAAGAAGTTCAAAAAACAGATGTAAAAAACAGCTCTGATAACTCTGAAACGGCTGAAAAAGCAGACAAACCTGTAAAATCAGAAAAAAAATCGGCAATCCTTGGTGATAAAACATTGAATGAGGTGAAACTGCATGGCTAATAGAGTTTTTATATCCGTTCAAGATGGAATTGAGGAACCGTCGTGGTTGCCGAATGTTGAGCCTTTCGTAAATCATGCATTGAGCAGGCTTGGGTATGATAAAGAGGAACTTTCAATTCTTTTTTGCAATGATCCGTTCATTCAGGATCTGAATAAAACTTACCGCGGAATAAACAATCCTACGGATGTTCTTTCTTTTGAAAACGGTGACGAATATGAGGATGAGGAAGGTTCCTGGATTTGTGCAGGAGATATAATAATCAGTGTTGAGACTTTACCAAAAAATGCCGAATATTTTGATGTAGATGTTAATTCTGAATTAAAGCGGCTTCTTGTTCATGGACTTTTGCACTTGAACGGAATGGACCACGGTGAAGAGCATATTGAAAAGGGCGTTGTTCCTGCAGGAGAAATGCTCGTGCTTCAGGAAAAAGTTCTTTCTGAATTGAAGGACGAAAAAATCATTCTATAGAATAAGAGAATAAAGGCAAAAACGGAAAAAAGTATGGGATTTTCATTATTTAGACGAAATGAGTCAAAAAAAACTGAAAGCACAGGAGAAGAACTTTCACCTGAGCAGCAGAAAATTCTTAATGAAGAAAAAAAAGAAATGATCCGCGGTATAGAAGATTTAAGTCATACTTCTGTAAAAGAAGTTATGGTTCCCCGCATTGACGTTGATTTTATTTCTGCTGACATACAGGAATCTGAACTTATCACAAGAATAAAGGAAAGTGGGCATTCTCGTTTCCCGGTTTACCGGGAATCAATTGACAATGTAATTGGTGTGCTTTATGTAAAGGATCTTATTTTTACTTCTGATAATGGAAAGCCTCTTGATCTTGAAAAAATTATACGAAAACCATATTTTGGGTCTAACGAGATGCGGGTCAGATACAGACTACAGACGAGCGACGAGACCGACATGATAGGGAACAACGACTACAGCCTCGTCACGTGGATG
>JAFOSK010000011.1 GCA_017392945.1 Treponema sp. | reverse complement strand
ATGTAAACAATGTCTTCTTCATTTCTGCGTAAGATTACATTGGTAGGAATAACAATTGTGTTTTTCTTTGTATCTGTAATAAGCCTGATTCGTGCATACATTCCAGCTCTAAGTCTTGAATCACTTGGAGTCTGCAAAAGCTTGATTCCAAGAGTTCTTGTGTTTACATCAAGAATAGGATCAATTTCTACAAGCTTTGCAGGAAATGTCTTTCCCGGATATGCGTCAAATGTAAGGATTGCACGCTGATTCTTTGAAACACGGCTTAAAAAGCGTTCTGCAACGTTTGTCTTAATTTCAAGCTGACCGGTTGAACTGATTTTTCCTACAGACATGGTAGCCGACACTGTAGTTCCTACCGTATAAGGAAACGATGTAATAGTTCCATCTACAGGTGCTTTGATAGGGCTGGATTGATAATCCATACCAGCCTTACTTGCGTCTACAAGAGCCACAACCTGATCCTTCTTTACCTTGTCTCCTACACGGATATTTATCTTAGATATCTTTCCGCTCTGTACATCCGGGAAAATATCTACGCTTGAAGCAGTCTCTACGTTTCCACCAAATTCAAGATAATCGTCAAGTGTACGCGGAACAGCCTTGTAAGCATTTACGGCAAATACAGTCTCTGCCTTTTCAGTGACTGCAGGACCTTTCTTATTGGCACAGCCCGTTAATCCAAATGAAAGCACCATTGTTCCGCACACAAGTGCATATAATCCAGTTTTTTTCATTCTATGTCTCCTCTCTGTTACAGTGAGTGATCCAATCCCGATTTTGTTTATGAATCTGTCAAAAGACACAATGGATCAGATCATCCTCCTAACGTAATTTTATCTAAGTTTGATATTTAGCTTTGTTTCCAAATCCAGCAGGGCAGATATGTAGTTATACTTTTCGTTGAGCAACCCAAGTTTTGCCTGATTAAGCTGAGTTTCTGAATCCTGAAGTTCCAGACGTTCCTGCGTACCAGCATTGTAAGCCTTCAATGTTGACTCATAAGCCTCCTGCGCGATTGTAACATTTCGCTCCATAGCTTCTATGTTTTCCTTAGCAACGCTAAGATTGTCGCAAAGTTTATGAACTTCTATCTCTGTATTCTGATACAGCTGCTCCAGTCCAAGCTGAACCTGATTAAGCTGCTGTCGGGAATTCTTTATTTCCTGCATGTTAGCGCTGAACGGCAGCATGTTGAACAGGTTCGAATAAACCAAAGTTACAGAAAGAGAACCGCTGTCTGTGGGAACTCCGCTTTCCCATGAACCAGCAGAATACAAAAGCGGCTGATAAGTGTAGCCCACAGAAAGGGAAGGGGTAAACGTAGAAAGCTGCTTTGCCCTTATTGAGATTTCAAGCAGATCTTTCTTTTTCTGAAGGGCGATAATATCATTGTTTCTGTCAATATAATCGCGGAAAAGTTCGTCTGCATCTACATCTATATAGGAAAATTCGATTGAACCAACCAGCTCTATAGATTTACCGTACGGCAGCCCCAGTAGAAATCCAAACATTTCCTTGTTCTGCTTAAGGCTCTGTTCTGCGCTAAGAACTGAAGGCTTTTTATTTTCATAAGTTACTTTCGCATTAAGCATAGAAAGACGCGGAACCATACCGTTCTTATAGTTTATTTCTGCCTGCTTCCAGCGGGATTCCGCATTCTTAAGTGATTCCTTTTGAATTTCAAGGTTTCCCTGCTGAAGAAGGATTCCATAAAACATCTTGCGGATATTCACCTCTGTGTCACGGTTTGCCTGTTCCCATGTAATCTGACCGGCCTCGTACTGCTTTTTTGCAGCTTTTATGCTTTCTATCATCGCCAGATTAAAGTTCCATTGCGCACCTACGTTACCAATTACAGCCCAGTGATTAGTTTCCGTATCTTCAATGACAGGCTTCATGGATAGAAATGTATAAGTGTCAGGATTTACGGGCACGGATTTTTTTTCTAGCGTACCAATGCGGGCATCAAGTTCCTTGAGCTTAAATGCAGTAGAAGCTGCACTATTTGCACTGTCCACAGTAGAAGATATATTACTCTGCCTTGAAGCCGTTGCACTTGCACTAAGACTAGGAAGAAAAACATTCCATGAATTATCAGCGGCTCTTTTTGCAATCTCAAGATCTATAGCAGAACTTTTAAGCGACTTGCTGTTTTCCATCGCATAATTTACAGCATCCTCAACAGTAAGAGTCAGAACTTCTGATTCACTGTTTTTTTCAGTCGCTTTTATTTCTTGGGCAAAATTCACAGTAACAGACATTAATGCTGCAACTACACAAAAAAGTTTTCTCATTTTACCTCCATCATTTTTTCATACAATTCATCAAGATTTTCATTCATTTTTTTAAATACTTTGTCACAAATTTCGAATTCTTCCTTTGAAACACCCCTAAAAATATAGGAACAGTAAGAATTAATTATCTCGTCACAATTTTCAAGAATTTCTTCTGCTTTTTCTGTAAGTTTCAGCCGTTTGAATCTTCTGTCATTTTCATCAATCGTCTGAATTATGAATCCGCGTTGACAAAGAATATCCACACACACAGAGATGTTTCCTCTCTTCATTTCTCCGAATTTTTCAATATCAACGGCAGTCTTTATTGAATGATTCAAATGAAGAGCCAAAAGAACGTTCAGTTCCGAATTCTTAAGTTCATGCTCCCGGCAAATAGGCTTAAACTGAGCTTCAAACCATTTTTTTTGCATATAAGCGTGATTCATCATCGGCTCAATATGCTCAAACAATTTTTTCTTAACCATAATTATTCCAAAATTTAACAATCTAAAAATAAACTATTTATATTTTGAATATATTAAATTCACACAAGGAATTCAATATATTTTTTGTAAATTTATTTTTTTTGAAAAGAGAGCATTACACATGCACAAGATATAGAAGAGGAGGAAACTTGTACATGTGTAATGTTTGTTATGCAACATAAGTTATACAACTTACACTTTTCTTCGTCAAGTCCTTTTTTATTTAATGTCGATTTTAATATGCTAAAACCCAACATTTAATCTAATAAATCATTAACGAATTTTTAGAATCACAAATGCTGCCGTACAACTTACACAGTATAAGTACCATTTTGATAGATTACTAACAATGCAACTTGTATGCCTAAAAATGCATTTCATCTGTCTAAGCAAAAAATTGCACAAAGGATTGGAGCTTCTGCGCCTTGGATTGAGCCTGTCGAAATCAGCAGTCCCGAAGGTTGAGTCCCCGAAACCTGAGGGATGAGCCGCCGCGAGTTTGACGCAAGACAAACTCGTGTATTGGCGGCGAAAAGCGGAAAGCCTGGTTTTTGCAAAGCAAAAATGTGCCCGTATAAAATTTCAAAGTTCCTGTATTTATAAAAAAAATCATTCCTGGCACGAAGCTCAAGAATGATTTTTCACAAACATTTAATTTTGATTTTCAGATTTTATTCCACTTTGGAATTAATTTTTTCCAGTAGTTCTGCGGCTTCTTTACTTCCATTGCTTTTTGCAAGATTAAGCCATTTGATACCTTCTTTTTCATCCTTCTTTACGCCTTTTCCTTCAAGATACAATGTTCCCAAAGAATACTGGCTAAAATCATCATTCAGATCAGCGGCCTTTTTGAAATATGAAACAGCCTTTTTATAATTAAGGATTCCGCTTTTTTCATCTGCATATACAAGCGCCAGATTTGAATACGCAGCAATAATTTCCTGTCCTCCGGCTTTTTCTGCTTCCTTAAAATATTTTACAGCAGTTTTATAGTCACCAGATTCTTTAATGCAGATCATTCCGATTCCAATATTCGGATACGTCTTATTTTTTTCAAGTGCCTTTTCAAACCAATGACGAGCCTGCTTATAATCTACATCAACCCCGTTACCATCCAAATAAATAACAGCAAGATTGTTTTGAGCTTTATAATCGCCATTGTTGGCTGAAAGCTCATACCATTTTTTTGCTTCTGACCAATCCTGTTTTACACCCTCTCCTCTGGCATAACATCTTCCAAGGAAAAACTGACTCTGGCTGTGTCCTGTTTCTGCCAGCTTTTTCAGAACTTCTATATCAATATCCGTCTCTTTCTTTTTTGCGCTTTCTGTAGCAGATTTTTCCATATTATTTTTTAAGCCATCTAGGTTCATTTCATAATTCTGCTTTGAATTTAACGCATCTTTTATGTCATCAAAAGAAAACTTAAACGAAATATTATCTTCTGGTAGAGAATAAACCTCCATGCTATTCGGAGAATATACCTTTGCCGGCTGTTTAGGTTTTATCTCTGTCATTCCTTCTGCAAGAATACTAGCTGAGCTCAAAGACGCAAGTATTAGTATAAAAATTTTTTTCATAAATCCTCCAAAATATTTTATTGTTTTTAATTCCGAATTTTTGCTATTAAGCTTTGTTTTATACTACTGCAATTTAGAAACCCCTTTCAATCAGAGAAGTTAGAATCAAAGGGTTTTTATCAATATTTTTATGAATTGAAACAAAATGAGCAATGAACTATAATTATATTGAATATATTGAACTCACACGAGGAACAAAATGCCAAAAATTGAAGTAAACGAAAAACTTTTTTTCACTCTCCTTGAAGAAAAATACGACTACGAAACACTTGAAAAGAAACTTACATATGCAAAGGCTGAACTTGATGAAAAGCCTGATACAACACAGCCAGAAAACGAACGCGTAATCAAAATCGAATTGAACGATACAAACCGCCCTGACCTTTGGT
>JAFOSK010000130.1 GCA_017392945.1 Treponema sp. | reverse complement strand
GATATTCCCCTGATGATATTGTTCATCAGCTTGACTGCTCAATGACGGAAGTTCAGTTCGTTCTTACCTTGGAAAACAGAATTTAGTTTTAGATTGATATAAGGTTATTCAAAAAGCTAATAAATTAAATATTAGAATAACTTCTCAATAAATATCAAAGTTTTTTAATTTTTCTTGTAAAATTTGAATTTTGTGGGTATGATTTAAACATATATATTTTGACTATATAGTGGGGTTGAAATGGATATCCAATTACAAGAGTTAATTGATAAGATTAAAAAAGACGGTGTTACAGCCGCAGAAAAGACGGCCGCTTCAATAATTGAAAAAGCTCAGAAGGATGCTGATTCAAAAATTGCAGCAGCAGAAAAAAAATCAGAGGAAATGATTAAGAACGCAAAGGCAGAAATTGAGCGCCTTGAAAAGGCTAGCAATGATGCTGTTGTTCAGGCATGCAGAAACATGCTCATCGGTTTCCGTGATTCATTGGTTGCAGAACTGGATGCGATTGTTCAGTCAGAATCTGCAAAGGCTTATTCTTCTGATCTCCTGAAATCTATGATCCCGGAAACTGTAAAGGCATGGAGCAAGAACGCAGATGCTTCTGAACTTTCGGTTCTTCTTAGCGAAAAAGATCTTAAGACCCTTGAAAGTGAACTTAAGACTGCTCTTAAGGCAGAAATCGCAAAAGGACTTGAAATCAAATCTGACAAAAGTCTTTCTGCCGGTTTCAGAATCGGTGTAAACAATGGTGCTGCATATTATGATTATTCAGCAGAATCAGTTGCAGATTTGTTCTCTGCGTACCTTAATCCACGTGTAGCTTCCCTTATGAAAGAAGCTACAAAAGGAAACAATTAGTGAAAGAGCAGTATTATTTAGTTTCGCAGCTTCCTGATATTTCTGCTGCTGGAGAAAAATCTACGCTGCCTATAACTGAAAAATATTACAGGGATTTGTGTTCTCGTTTTCTTGATTCAAAAGATGTGAAGATTTTAAATAATCTTTCTCTTACGCCTTCAAGGGAAGCTGAATCAACTGGTTCCGTTTTTTTAGATGCCTGGTACAACAATGAACGCTGCCTTCGCTATGCGTTGGCTCAGGTTCGTGCCCAGAAGATGAAAAAAGATGCCGGTTCAATTCCTGTTTCAATTTCTGGTGATATTGTTCAGGCTGCCAGAACGGCAGTCGGTATGGATAGTCCGCTTTCTGCAGAGCAGTTCCTGTATGAATACAGACTCAGCTATCTGAATGCAATTCAGCCTATGGATTCATTCTCTGTTGATGCTGTGTTTGCATATGGAATCAGGCTTATGCTTCTTGAACGAATTAAGAAGTTCAATGCAGAAAAAGGTACGGATTCATATCACAAAATTTATGATACTATACTTGGAGAAAAAGCATGACAGATACAAAAGGTACAGTAGTCGGTATCAATGGAAATATGGTTTCTGTAAAATTTGACGGAAACATTTCCATGAACGAAGTTGCCTACGTTAATGTTGAAGGCAAAAAACTTCGAGGGGAAGTTATCCGTATCCGCGGAAACATTGCTCAACTGCAGATTTTTGAAATGACTCAGGGTATCAAGGCTGGTGATGCTGTAGATTTTACAGGTAACCTTCTTTGTGCTCTTCTTGGCCCGGGTCTTCTTGGTCAGATTTACGACGGATTGCAGAACCCGCTCCCTCTTGTAGCAGAGCAGGCTGGCTTCTTCCTTGAAAGGGGTGTTTACGTTGATGCCCTTGATAAAAAAGCAAAATGGGATTGGACTCCTGCTGTAAAACCTGGTGACAAGCTCCAGAGGGGAGATTCAATAGGTTCTGTTCCGGAAGGACCTTTTACTCATAAAATCCTCGTTCCGTTCAATCTTTTGGGAATGTATACGGTAAAGGAAGTTACTCCTGCAGGTTCATATACAATCATGGACAAAATGGCTGTTATTACCGACGAAAAGGGTAACGATCACGAACTTAAGATGTGCTTTGAATGGCCTGTTAAGAGAGCAATTGACTGCTATGCAGAACGCCTTGCTCCTACAGAAACAATGGTTACAAAGACTCGTCTTATTGATACTTTCTTCCCAGTTGCAAAAGGCGGTACATATTGTATTCCTGGACCATTCGGTGCCGGAAAAACAGTTATTCAGCATACAACTTCTAAATATGCAGACGTAGACATTGTAATCATTGCTGCCTGTGGTGAACGAGCCGGAGAAGTTGTAGAAACAATTAAGGAATTCCCTGAACTTAAGGACCCTAGAACTGGTGAATCGTTGATGAAGCGTACAATTATCATTTGTAATACTTCTTCAATGCCTGTTGCTTCCCGTGAAGCTTCGGTTTATACCTCGGTAACTTTGGCAGAATATTACCGCCAGATGGGACTTCATGTTCTTCTTCTTGCTGATTCTACATCACGTTGGGCACAGGCTTTGCGCGAAATGTCTGGTCGTCTTGAGGAAATCCCTGGTGAAGAAGCATTCCCGGCTTACCTGGAATCTTATATCGCTGCCTTCTATGAACGCGCAGGATATGTCCGTCTCCGCGACGGTTCAAAGGGATCTGTAACAATTGGTGGTACAGTTTCTCCTGCCGGTGGTAACTTTGAAGAACCTGTAACTCAGGCAACTCTTAAAGTAGTTGGTGGTTTCCACGGACTTACACGTGAACGTTCTGATGCACGTAAATTCCCTTCAATCGATCCGATTGCTTCATGGTCAAAATACCGTGGTGTAATCGTTGAACCAAAGGTGACTTTTGCCCGCAATTTGTACAAGCGCGGTGTTGAAGTAAACCAGATGATGAAGGTAGTAGGTGAAGAAGGTACTTCAACAGAAGACTTCGTACTTTATATGAAATCAGAATTCCTTGATTCCGTTTACTTCCAGCAGAACTCATTTGATGAAGTTGATGCTGCCGTAAGCGTTGAACGTCAGAACTATGTGTTCAACAAGGTTTTGACTGTTCTTGGTTCTGATTTTGCTCTTAAGGACAAGGATGAAGCTCGTACATTCTTCAATCAGATGCGTCAGAAGTTTGTTGACTGGAACTATATTTCAGAAACATCAGCTGATTACAAGGCAAAGGAAAAGGAAATTGATGATCTGTATGCATCAAAGAACGGTACTTTGCAGACAGAAGCTGACCAATTGCTTAAGGATGGTGAATAATGAACAAAGTATACAGTAAAATTGAATCCATCGTTGGTTCTGTAATTACAGTAAAAGCTGACAACGTAGCATACGGTGAACTTGCTGAAATTGAAACTCAGTATGGTAAGTCACTTGCAGAAGTAAATAAGATTGACGGTGATATCGTTTCACTTCAGGTCTTTGCCGGTGGACGCGGTGTTTCAACCGGTGATCACATCCGTTTCTTGGGACATCGTATGGAAGTTTCTTTCAGCGATAACCTTCTAGGACGAATTTTTAACGGTTCTGCAGAACCTCGTGATAACGGTCCTGCTCTTGCAGATAACCTTGTTGCAATCGGAGGACCATCTGTAAATCCTTCAAAGCGTATTATGGCACGCCGTATGATTCGTACGGGTATCCCGATGATTGATATGTTTAATACATTGGTTGTTTCTCAGAAGTTGCCAATTTTCTCAATCTCTGGTGAGCCTTACAACCAGCTTCTTGCACGCATTGCCATGCAGGCTGAAGTTGACGTAATCGTACTCGGTGGTATGGGGCTTAAATACGATGACTACCTTTACTTCAAGGATACACTTGAAAACGGTGGTGCTCTTTCAAAGACTGTTATGTTCATGCATACAGCTGCTGACCCTACGGTAGAATGTCAGAAGATTCCTGACCTTTCACTTGCAGTTGCTGAACAGTTTGCCCTTCAGGGAAAAGACGTTCTTGTTCTTCTTACTGATATGACAAACTTTGCTGACTCAATGAAGGAAATCGCCATTACTCAGGAACAGGTTCCTTCAAACCGTGGTTATCCTGGAGACTTGTATTCCCAGCTTGCAAGCCGTTATGAGAAGGCCGTAGACTTTGATAACGCCGGTTCTGTAACAGTTCTTGCAGTTACAACAATGCCTGGTGATGACGTAACTCACCCTGTTCCGGATAACACAGGTTATATTACTGAAGGTCAGTATTACCTTAAAGGCGGACGAATTGAGCCTTTCGGTTCACTTTCCCGCCTGAAGCAGAACGTAAACAGTTCTACCCGTGATGATCACCGTGCACTTATGGACGGTATGATTCGTCTTTATGCTAACTACAAAGACACTCTTGAAAAGAAATCTATGGGTTTCAACATGAGTGCATGGGATGAAAAGCTCCTTGCTTATGGTGCTGAATTCGAAAAGGAAATGATGGATCTTTCTAAAAATATTAAATTGGAAGATGCACTTGACCTTGGTTGGAAAATTCTTGCTGACTGTTTTGATCCTGCTGAAACAGGTATCAAATCTGCTTTGGTAGAAAAATATTGGCCGAAGAACTAGTTTGTTTCTGTGATAGCGCTGTCTGTTCGTATGGGCATGAAGTAACTCACAGT
>JAFOSK010000129.1 GCA_017392945.1 Treponema sp. | reverse complement strand
ACACCATACATCTTTACTCTAGATGTTGAAGCAATTTCATCCGGTCCGCAAGATCTTGCCTTCCAGCGTTTTAAAATCTCATTTACAAGGAGAGAACGGCCTACATGGGGCATATTGAATATAAATCCGCCCAAAGAACCATCCGCAGAAGAAATCAATGTAAGATAATCATTTATTGAAATAATCCTGCGCTCAGCAAGCGTATTTGCAAGATCAATCGGATTTATATAGAAAATGAAACTGTATTCCTTGTCATTATAATAATATGGAAACGAAATTATAATACGCTGTTCATTTCCATCAAAAATGAGACGGTACTTCTTTTCATTTTCCTTGACATTCTCTCGAACTGGTTCTTCAGAATCTTCCTGTCCGCTTTCGTCAGCAGAAAAAGCAGAAACGATATTGAACGGAAGTTCGCTGTTTCCTGTATAAGTTCTCAATTCATTGTAATTGAAATAAGTTTTGTTCCCCTTTATGTTTTTAGAATCGTTCCTGTAAGAACTGAACTGAAGTCTTTTTCCTTCCTGGTCTACGACTCTAAGTCCATCCAGTCCCTTAAGATCATCAAAAAGTTTTCCTAAAAGCCGGCCAACTTCTCTTGATGGTTCACGTTCAAAATAAGAGGATACTGCCTCGACAGACATAAAGCCTTCTTCCGGACCTGTTTTTTCGAGAATATTTGAAATGTACTCATTGCTGATTTCTGCGACAGAATCCAATCTGTCCTGTATTGTCTTAAGGCAGGCAGGCTCATAGAAGTTTTTTTCGATCTTTGAGAACATACCCAACGAAGACGCTACAGTAATTGCACTGCACAGCGAAACCGCAATAATCATGCCGACAGCATTCTTTACAAAAGCTTTCACTAGACTATATTATCGGTCATTTTAGTAAAAAAAAAAGAAAAAAGTAGATGTTTTTGCAGGGTACCTTATATTTTTAGAAAAAAAATATAACCTTCTTTACGACGCTCATTTTTATAATGTCTTTCATAGTTATGATTATTGAAAAAGCTTTTCTGCTAAATTATATTTTATAAGTGATGATTGATTTAGAAAAAGAACAGAACCGTAAGGTACGGGCTTTTCTTGTAGGCGAACCCGGAAATTCGCTCACCGAACTGAAAGGTCTTGTTGACACACTGGGACTTGAAACCGCGGGGACACTTACTCTCACCCGCCTTGAAATTCAGCCGGCATACGGGATGGGTTCAGGAAAAGCGCATGAAATATGTGATCTTGCAAAAGAAGCCGAATCCGACTGCATAATATTTGACTTTAACCTTGAGCCTACAAAACAAAGGAACTGGGAAAAACTTTCAAAGATTCCGTGCTTTGACAGGCAGGAAGTCATTATACGCATTTTTGCACAGCGCGCACAGACAAAAGAAGCAGTCCTTCAGGTAGAGCTTGCCCGTCTTACATACTCGCTTCCTCGGCTTGCACATTCCTATGGAGACATGGCACGGCAGAGAGGCGGAAGTTACGGTTCTAAAGGTGCAGGTGAAACCCAGCTTGAACTTGATCAGAGGCGGATCCGCACAAAAATAATGCAGACAAAAAAGGAACTTTCTGAAGTAGTTCGTACAAGGGAAACACAGCGTAAAAAGAGGAGCGGTCTCCCGGTTCCAGAATGTGCTCTCATCGGGTACACAAACGCAGGAAAATCCAGTCTTCTGAATGCACTTACAGGAGCAGATTCATTCGTAGAAAACAAGCTTTTTGCGACCCTTGATCCTCTCACACGAAGATTGAATCTAAAAGACGGACAGGGAATCCTTATGACAGACACTGTCGGATTTATATCTAACCTGCCGCACAGCCTTATAGACGCATTCAAGTCCACTTTGGACGAAGCCCGTCTTGCCGATCTTCAGCTGATTGTAATCGATGCCAGCGATCCGAATGCAGACCAGCAGTACAATACAGTTCTCAAAGTTCTTGAAGAAATAGCCCCGGAACCCTCTCTAAAGGACACTTCCAGCTCAGATAACAACACTCTTAACAACAAAAGGCTTATAATACTTAACAAATGGGATGCGGTGACAGGAAACGCAATAGACACGGCCGCTCTTGATGTTCTTTTTCCGGATGCAATAAAAGTCAGCGCAAAGACAAAATACGGATTTGATGAACTTTCAGATAAAATAAGCGAAAAGCTGCTCGGTTCTTCGCGAAAATATGAAATTCCAGCACAGGAAACTGAACTGCTGAAAAAAATAAGGAGCAGCGGAATCATTCTTTCCGAAGAATGGAAAGATTCTACCGTTCTAATAAAAGCAAGAATCACAGGAAAAACCGAAGCCTTGGCACGACCATATATTACGGAGAGTGACAATGAAATTTGAAATGACAATAAACAGAATTCTGGGAATCATAATTATTTTTCTTGCATTCATGATCATCTCTACAACTCTTATAATCGGAAATCAAAAAAAGAAAGGCTTTCAAACAGTGGTAACGGCTATACCTGGAAACGAAACTGGCGGTACGGCATACAGCTCCTACAAAGGACTTGGAACACTACGAACAACAACAGCCCCGGACAAGTCCGATAAAAATGGAACAACCGTTGTTCTACGTCCATATCTTACCTACGAAGCTGGTGACAGAGAATTTTATGAAGAACTTTCCAGAAAAAATCAACTGCTTAAATCAATATTTATAAAATACTTTTCCTCTTACACAAAGAACGAATTAAAAAAGAAAGGTGAAACGGCCATAAAACAGGAAATTCTTTCAAAAGTAAACGAAAATCTTACATTGAATAAAATCAGTGAAGTCTATTTTGAAGACCTAAACTATCTTGAAATACCCGATATTTCTAAAATTCAGTGAAAGGACTTACTTTTATTCAAAAAAAAGACAGTTCATGCAACTTTTACTAAGCAAATTTGTCTAATTTAAAAGGAGGCGCAAATTGATTCAATCTACAATTTCACCGGCAGTACAGGTGATAATATCAATCGTACCAATAGTTGGAATAACTTTTGGCGCAGTAATTGTATTCTTCTATCTTCTCTGGAGACATCACGAAATTAAGCTCCAGATAAAAACGGGGATCTTTGTTCAGAAAAATTTTGACTATGCGGCATTTTCTCTGCTCACAGGACTTCTTCTTACAGGAGTCGGAGCAATCCTTACGGCTGTATTCGGAATTATAAACGGTTTTTCATACGCAATCTTAGGAGGCCTTATACCGACAACAATCGGAGTTTGCCTGCTTTTGTTCTACAGAATTTATCCGCCGTTCCACAACAAATAATACAAAACACCGTTTCTATAAAAAAATGAAAGAAAAACTGCTCTCAAAAATCGAGCATAACCTTATAAAAAAGCGCGACCAGTCTCTTATAAAGGCAACCCTGAACGGAAACAAAAAAGCCTTCGGTATCCTTATGTCTTTTTATAAGGTTAAAATTTTTTCAATGGGTAAAAAATTCTTTCATAATGACGCAGACAGCGATGATTTCGTACAGGATGTATTTATCCGCGTATACATAAACCTTCAGTCATTCCGGGGTGATTCACAGTTTTCAACATGGCTTTTAAAACTTGCTTATACAACAGCGATAAATTCAATAAAAGCAAAAAAAGACTCAAACTCAATCGAAAATGAAGATATCATCCCTGACAACAGACTTCTTCCCCCCGAAAGCAATCAGCTTGCAAAAGCAGCCTGCAAAGCAATACGGAAGGCAATAAAGGAACTGCCGGAAAAATACGCGATATGCATCGAAATGTACTTTTTCTATGACATTTCATATAAAGATATAAGCGAAATAACAGAATTTCCTATAAATACCGTAAAGTCAAATATATTCCGTGCAAAAAAAATGCTAAAGGAAAAACTGGAGAAATTGGATGAAAGATAAAACTTGCGAAAAAATCATGAACGAATATCTTATGCTTGATAAAAACGAACGGGTTCCACTGAAAATTACATTTCATATGCTGAAGTGCAGGAAATGTAGAAAACAGATAAAAATACTTTCTCTAGCAGAAAAGCAGCTTGCCGCACCCCTTAAAATCCAGATACCGGTTACTGACAGCACAATAGAGAATATTTTAAAAAAACTCTCTCCAGATCTGCATAAAAGGATTCTTAAAAAAACGGTTTCAACAGCAGGCTGGATTTCAGGCGGAATAATTCTATTCCTGTGCCTCATAATGCTCATGAAGTTCACAGGTGAACTTAACAGCAGGAGTCTTTTTTTACTCTGCAGCCTCATGAATGCGCTTATAGTTACAGTTTACTGTACGATATTCGTAATCAGTAATATAGACATATTCATAAAAAAGATTTCTACAAAAGGATTCGTTAAGGGATAATAAATCCCGGTACACAAGAATGATTCCAAAGAAATCAATGTACCGGGAAATTTAAAGAGACTAGATCTATCGCCACAAAGACACAGGGTTTACAGTCTTTCCAAATTTATAAACAGTAAAATGAAGGTGAGGACCTGTGCTAAGGCCGGTACTTCCTACCTTTCCAATACGTGTATTAGTATCTACATACTGACCTCGGGTTGCCAGAATTGCACTCATGTGACCGTACAAAGTCTTATATCCAGAATGGTGAGTTACAATTACGTAATTTCCATAGACATTGTTAAAGCCCACAGATGTCACAGTTCCGCCTAAAGCCGCATATATGGATGTTCCTGTAGGAGCCGCCATATCAACTCCAGAATGGAAAGATCTTTTTCCACTGAACGGAGATTCACGCCATCCGTAATATGAAGAAAGCCAGTAACGCGCATGTATAGGTTTATGAAAAAGATCTCCATTGATTTCCTGCCGTGTAACCCAGTCAAGCTGGGCATCAGGGATGAACAGAGAAGTTCCGGCAACAAGCTGCTTTGCTTCATCAATATGATTCACACGGGAACATTTATTTGCACTGACTTCATATTTTTCTGCAATCGTAGCAATTGTTTCACCGTCTTTTCTTACTGTATACACGATTCCCGGCATACTTGGAATCTTAAGATACTGACCGATCTGCAAAAGGCGCGATTGATGAATATTGTTTACGCTTATGATCGTATCCTGCGTTATTCCGAACTGATCTGCTATAAAACCGATCATGTCACCCTTTTTCACCCGATACGGAACATAACAGAGTTCAAGATCAAGTCCACTGGAAGAATAAGAATCCTGAGCTAAAACTTCAGATGCCGCATCCAGGTCATCCGCCTCAGACGGGAAAGCCCCGGATTCCTCTGTAAGAGAAGCCTGAACTCCAGAAGAAGGCCCAGATCCCGATGATGCAGTAAAAGCCGTAGAAAGAGAATCTTCTGTATCTGTTTCAAATTCAGGTAAACCGGCAGTTTCAAGACCACCGATACCTTTGTGTACATTTACGTTTCCAGCAAGAAACAAAACTGCACAGGCAATTCCACCGCCCAGACAAAAAGCCGCGATGGAATGCAGTAAAATACGCTTGAGGGGCGTATTAAAAAGTCTGTAATATCCGTAATTTACTTTCATTATTAAACTAGAATTTTTGTACTTATTAAATCTATCCATAAGTTTATCACCTATTTACGTCCTATGCCAACAAGAAAAGTCTCAAAAGATTCAGAACGGCATGCCTCCGGCTTGAATCCCTTTGCAAGACTAAACAATTCCCTCATTTTTTTTAAGAATTTCTGCTGATCTCCATTCTGAAAAATTTTTACACAGAAATTTCCGCCTTTTTTAAGCATGGTTTCGGCATACCAAATAGCCATTTCTACAAGCTGCTCAGAACGAGCAGTATCAACGATCCTATTTCCAGTAGTAAGAGGAGCGGCGTCGCATACAACAAGATCAAATGGGCCGCGTTCCTTTATCTGCTTACGTATTGAAGCATCATTTAAATCCCCCTGAAGGAAAAATAAATTTTCACCGCGGACATTTTTTGCAAGAGGATTAAGATCACAGCTTGTAACCCGTCCGTCTGGTCCCAAATTCCTAAGAAGAAAAGTTGTCCAACTTCCCGGCGCAGCTCCAAGATCCAGGACGTTACAATTTTTCTTAATCATTCCGAATTTTTCATCCATTTCTTTTAGCTTATATACTGAACGGGCCGGATACCCTTCCGAAAAAGCTTTCTGAGACCAATAATCTGGCTTTTCATAACTATTTGCTGGCATACTTCTTTTTTTTCGGACAAATCCGCGTCTTTTTTTACTCTAAAAATCACTTTTTATGAATTTAAAAATATAAAAAGCTTTAAGGCTTTTCTATGCCTAAAGAAAGATCATTTTGTCCCGCAAATTCCTGTTTCTTGCAATGCAAAAATCATGTATAATACATGACTATGAGTATCACATTTGAAACAATTCTTTCCTCAATAGAAAAATCCCTTCAACATTCCCTTCCGGCAGAATCAAATCCGGCATGGATCAGAAATACTTTCCGGGAACTAAAACCGGCCGTAACAGACGAACACATTCAGAATCTTATAAAACCATGCCGAGGTCTTATGGATCTTGGTGGAAAACGCTGGCGACCGCTGCTCATGGTTTTAACTGCTCAGATGTGCCGGGAATCAGGAAAAAACGCTCCTCTGTCGCTGGAACAGACATATTCGGTAACGCCTTTGGTTGAATTCGTTCATACTGCTTCACTTATCCATGATGACATAGAAGATTCCGCTGACACCCGCAGAGGAAAGCCGGCAGCACATATAACATACGGTCTGGACACAGCCTTGAACGCAGGAGCATGGCTTTATTTCCTTGCACCAGCAGTTATAAACGAGCTTAACGCAGCCGCAGAGTTCAAGAACAGTCTGTACGAACTTTATACAGAAGAGCTGCGCCGACTTCATCTTGGACAGGCGATGGACATATACTGGCACAGAACACCGTCTCTTTTTCCAAGCACAGAACAATATACTCAGATGGTCCATTGTAAGACAGGAACCCTTGCAAGTCTTTCCGCAAGGACAGGATTCATGTGCGGAGGTGCAACAAAAGAGGAGGCGATAAAAGCCGGACAAATTGCGGCTGCTTTAGGCGAGGGATTCCAAATCCTTGACGATGTACAGAACTTAACAACCGGAAATCCTGGAAAAAAACGCGGAGATGACATTATAGAAGGCAAAAAAAGTCTTCCTGTCCTTCTGCACGTTCAGGAAAACCCGGAGGATAAAGAAAAAATCGCAACGTTATTCGCAAGAGCAGCGGCAGAGGGAATAAATTCTACATCTGTAGAAGAATGCATTTCGCTTTTAGAATCAAAAGGCGCAATCTCAAAAGCATTGGAACGTGGAAAATCCGTTATACAGGAAAACATCGTAAACCTTACAGAGATAATTCCTGGTTCCTCAAAAACTCAAAGCTCCTCTCTTATAAGAGAACTGTTTAATGGAATGATAAAAAAATTCCAGGAAAAGAACTGATGGTTGAAACAGCAGAACGATTGAATAATCAGGCAATTCTTCTCGCAAAAGACGGCTCATTTAAGGAAGCCATAGCCTGTTTTGCGCGTGCAATCACAATAGACAAGAACAACACCATGCTTTGGTACAATCTTGCACTAACTTATCGCGATGCAGGCAGACAAAGAGAAGCAAAAGAATCACTTCTAAAAGCACATTCTATAGACCCAGAAGATCAGGATATCATTGAAGAATTGGCCCTGATTCTTTTTTACTCCGAGGAATTCGACGAGTCAATAAATGTCTGCATGAAAGGACTGAACCTTAATCCTGAAAATTACCGCCTGTGGAACACGAGAGGCGTTGATTTTTTCAATAAGGGAGACTATAACGAAGCCTGCGAGTCTTTTGAAAATGCCGTATACTTGAATCCATATTACAGTGACGGATTATACAATCTTAGAGACACTTACAAAGAACTTGGAAACAAGACAGGTGAAAACGTATGCAACATAAAACTTCAAGAACTGAAAAAAATGGAGAACAATAAATGAAAAAGACCTACACAATAACAAAAATTGACGGCCCTCATATTTTTGCAGCTCCACAGGAATTTCTTTCTGAGAATTCAGAGCAGGCTCTTGCAAACATTGAAGTAATCAATCCAAAAAAAATAAAGATAAATGTAGGATCAAAAGTCTATATAGGGCTTCCTAAAGCAGCAGAGATGCTCAACGGATTTTTCGCACTGATTACACCGATTTTCGCATGCTTTATTGCATTGATTCTGTCACCTTTTATTGCAAAACTATTTTCTCTAAATCCAACGGAAGGATTTAAAGCTGTATGCATAATAGCTGCATTTTTAATAACCAGCACCGCCATACTTATATATACCAGGAATATTCCAACAATCGTAAAGCTTCAGGTTCTTGGACTTGCGAATAAAAAATAAGAACGAATCAGACCTGTACAATTTTCGATCAGAACCGTAACTTAAACCTCTATACTGTTCATAAAAAAACCTCAAAAATTGTCTCCAATTTTTGAGGTACGTTTTAATTTTAAACTTATTGTTTTACGGAAACAGCCAATTAAATATTATAAGACAAAATCAGGCCTTCTCACGTGCAAGTTTACTGATCTCGTCAGCCATATCCATAAGCGCGACCTGCTTCTGAACACCGCCCATTTCCCATGCTACACGTGGCATTCCATATACAACGGCAGTCTTTTCATCCTGCCCCAATGTATACGCTCCCTGCTTACGCATTTCGGTAATTTCAACAGCACCATCTTTTCCCATTCCTGTCATAATTACGCCAAGCGCATTATTTCTGTAAATCTTGGCAACACTTTCAAAAAGAACATCGGCACTTGGGCGATGACCGTTGCGCTGATCCTCTTGAGTGGTACGTATTACGTTCCCTGTTACGCGTTCCTCAACCTTTATATGGTAATTTCCAGGAGCAATATAGATATGCCCTTCTTCAATCTTCATTTCATCAGCGGCCTCACATACTTCCAGCGGACAGATTCTGTTAAGACTCTGCGCAAATTCATTCGTAAAGCCAGCCGGCATATGCTGAACAACCAAGATAGGCTGTTTTAGATGCGGATCAATCATCTTGAATACATCACGCAACGCATTAGGACCACCCGTAGAAATACCAAGGGCAATAATCTTAATCCTTCCGCCTTCACGAACCGGAGTAATAACTGCCGGCTCTTTTGGAGCTGAATGTGAAAAAATCGGCATGATGCGTTCTGCAGAAACAGTAGATTCCGTTGCTGAAGTACCTTTTTTATTCGCAACAAACTTTTCTGCTTCCCGCATTTTAAGCATGTTAAGAATATAATCAGTACGAGGAATCTTTTTACCCTTTCTTCGCGCATAGGAACCACCATAAGACGCGATCTTTTCAATAAGTTCTTCACTGACTGCAGAAACCTCTGTTGTTACGGAACCACCTGGCTTTGTAATAAAATCCATAGCGCCAAGTTCAAGACACTGCATGGTTACAGCAGCTCCCTTAGTCGCAATAGAAGAAAGGATTATTACCGGAACATCCCACTTAAGCTTCTTACGTTCCTGAAGGAATTCAACGCCCGTCATTACAGGCATTTCTATGTCCAGTACAATTACATCAGGTTTGTAGTTCGGCACTTCATCAAGAAGCATTTTTCCGTTCATAGCCTTTCCGACTACCTGCATACACGGAGCATCGTTTACAATTCTTGACACAAGATTTCGCATTAAAGCGGAATCATCACAAACCATTACAGATAATGTTTCATAATTCGGATCAGTATTTTCCATAAATCAATTTCCCTGCTTCTGAGACAAACAATACTATTAAAAAAAAGTATTTTAAAGCCCTACCCTAAATTAATACGTACACTCCGGAAAAATGGAGTTTTCGAAGTTCCATTATATATTCTTCTGGTACAAACAAGCCCAATCTGTCTTTAAAAATTCAAATTTTGTATCCATTCCAAACAAAGACTCTGAGTGACCAATAAACAAATAAGAATGACTTGCCATTGAATTCCAGAATCGATTAAGAACGACCAGCTGAGCAGGCTCATCAAAATAAATCATTACGTTTCTGCAGAAGATAACGTCAAGATTTCTCATTCCAGAATCATTCTTTAAATTGTGGTAGTCAAACTTAACACAATCCATTATTTCTTTATTAACCTGATAACCGCCGGCAGATTTTGTAAAATACTGCTGTAAATAATCAGGAGGAATTCCGTCGATCTTGTTATCAGCATAGAATCCAGTCTGACCAACCATAAGCGACTTCAGGGAAATATCCGAGGCCGTAACCTGAAATTTATATCCTGGAGGAAGAATTCTCTTTAGAATCATGGCAATTGTATACGGCTCTTCACCAGTGGAACAACCAGCACTCCATACACGGACAGTATTATCACCAGTCTTCTTTTTTTCTTCCAGTACATGAGGAATTACATATTTTTCCAAAGCATCGAAGTGAGGTTGATTTCTGAAAAAGCGGGTAAGATTCGTCGTTACCGAATCAAGCATCTTCTTCATTTCCTCATGATCTGACAATATCAATTTATAATATTCATCGACAGAATCAATCTTCTTTTCCCTGAGAATCTCTTTTATACGGCTGTCCAAAATAGGACGGTTTGTAGCAGAAAAAGTTATTCCGCTTTCGTCATAAATAGTCTTGCGAAAACGTTCAAAATCTGCATCATTCAAAGTATCAAGCATAAGCGTATTATACTCCCGTAATTTTTAGTTGTAAATAATTTTTTTATAACGTCACTCCGAAAAACCTTCGCATTTTCAAATGTGTTTAGCCCTCTACCAGCCCTCATCTCATTGACTAAAATCAGCAATAATGAAAAAATACATCGTTATGAGTAAGTACATTCTAGTAACCAGCGGAGTTTGTTCTTCATTAGGAAAAGGTGTTGCAGCAGCAACTATTGGAAGCCTCATGGAAGGTTATGGGCTTAATATATCCATGATCAAATGTGATCCTTACATTAACGTGGATGCAGGAAATATCAGTCCTTTCCAGCACGGAGAAGTATATGTAACGGAAGACGGAGCAGAAACAGACCTTGACCTTGGTAATTTCAGCCGCTTTACTAGCATTAACATTACGAACGATAACTGTATCACAATAGGAAAAGTTTACGATCAGGTTATCAGAAACGAACGCGCAGGCCGATACAACGGACGTACAGTTCAAGTCATTCCTCATATCACAGACGAAATAAAACGCAGGATCCTCACAATCGGTGCAAAATCAAATGCAGATGTAGTAATCGTAGAAATCGGAGGAACTGTCGGAGACATAGAATCCATTCCGTTCCTTGAATCTGCACGCCAGCTTATCCATGAACTTGGAAAAAATGATGTATGTACAGTCCATCTTTCTCTTATTCCAGTGATTACAGGTGGGGAACTCAAATCTAAACCTACCCAGCATTCCGTAAAGCAGCTTCAGGAAGCAGGAATTCAGCCGGACATCCTTTTGTGCCGCTGCGAAAAAGACATTGAAGCAGACATGCGCAAAAAGCTTGCACTTTTCTGCAACGTATCAACAGACGCTGTATTTGCTTCATCAAATATCGAAAAATCAATTTACGAACTGCCAGTTCTATTCCATAAAGAGGGAATCGACAAGGCAATAATCAAAAAACTTGCCATAAGAACTGATGTACCGAATGCAAACATCCGTCAGTGGACGACATTCCTTAACAAACTGAATGACGAAGGACCGTCTGTAACGGTTGCCATGGTTGGAAAAAAAGACTATCTGGACGAATGTTACAAATCTGTAAGGGAATCGCTTTTCCATGCCGCAATCACATCTTACGGAGCGAAACTTGAAATCCGCAAGATTGATGCAGAAACTCTTGAAGGCGGGGAAAAGCTTTCTTCTGCATTTGAGGGTGTAAGCGGAATCGTAATTCCTGGAAACTACGGACAGCGCGGATTCCTTGGGCTTCTTGCAACCGTAAAATACGCACGCGAAAACAACATTCCTTACCTTGGGATTGACCTTGGAATGCAGCTTATGCCTATTGAAACAGCCCGCTCACTTATGGGCTGGGATGATGCCGACAGTACGGAATTCATCCAGAACTGTGAGCATGCCATAATCAGCCTGCCGGAAGAACAAGCCGGGCTTTCAGCTTCGGGGCTTATGCAGCTTGGTGCACAGACTGTAAAACTAACGAAAGGAACAAAGCTTCATGACGCATATAAAAAATCAACGATTGTTGAGCGACATCGCAACAAATATACTTTTGACCGGAAGTACACGGCCGCAATGGAAGAACACGGACTTATGGCATGTGCCGTTTCCGAACTGGACAAACGCACTGAAGCCTTTGAATGGAAAGACCACAAGTGGGGCGTAGGCGTTCAGTATCATCCGGAATTCGTTTCGCGGCCTACCCGTCCACATCCGCTATTTACGGCTTTCATAGGAGCCGCACTAAGCCACTGATGAAGAGCGCATTGTTATTTATTCCGGTAGTTCTGCTGTTCGGATGTTCACTTAAATACGGAACGACTTATCAGGATGAATCGAACGTACCGGAATTTATTTTTACAGATGCAACTTTCACAAAATATGAGGATGACGCAAAAAAACTGAATCTTTCTGCGTCGGTCCTTGAGCAATACTCCGAAGGAAACTCAATGTATGCAAAAGACGTTTCCTTTCAACTCTTAAAAAAAGACGGCACAATAGAGACCGAAGGTTCCTGCGGACTTCTTGCCGCAAATTCTGATGAAGAGCAATACACACTTTTTGACGGAATAACAATAAAAAATCAGGAAGAAGACCTTTTGGTTTCCGCCGACACTCTTCATTGGAACGGGAAATCGGAACAGCTTACAAGCAGCCGTAATGATATGGTTTCCATAAAAAAGGGAAAGACAGAACTTCACGGTTCTGGTTTTTCGGCAAGTGCAGTAAGCAAGAAATTTTCGTTTACAGGTGTTATAACCGGAAATTTTTCTGACGAAGGGGCAGAAGAATCTGTTGAAGAACCGAAAAAAAACACTTCAGAGACGGAGGGACTTGTAGAAGATGAAGATATTGAATAAAAAACTCATTTCTGCCTCTGTCTTTCTATGCATGATTTCATACATTAATGCCGAAAAAATCACTTTTTCTGCAAATTCCCTTTCTGGAACCATAGGAAGCAAATCTGACTCCACTACTTTGGAAGGAGAAGCTTACGTACTTACAGAATCCATGGAAATTTCCGCAGATTCGATCAGCATGTCAGGAAAAGATTTCCGCTACATAGAAGCAAGCGGTTCCATAAAAGGTAAAAACATGGAATCAGAACTGGAATTTACATGTGGAAAAATGCATTATGATCGTGAAACCAAAATCGCAAAACTAAGCGAGAATGTAAATCTTATTGACCAGAAAAACGACGTAAACGCAAAGGCTCAGCTCATAGAATACAACCAGAACACGGACATAGCTGTAATCCAGATTGAAATAGAACTTACCCAAAAGGACAACGTATGCAAAGGGGCTTACGCAGTCTACCGCAAAGCAGAACAGAAGCTTGAACTTTCAGGAAATGCCCAGATAAAACAGGGAGATGACACGTTCCGTGCGCAGGAAATTACGCTTGACCTTGATTCACAGGAAATATATCTTGACGGACGTGTAAAAGGTTCTGTAACAGACGAAAGAAAAACAAAAAAAGATGAAAATGACGAAACGGCTCAAGATGAAAACATAGAAAAACCGGAACTTCCGGCAGATGATGCAAGGCCTGAAAAAGAGGAGGAAAAAAATGAGCGGAAACAATGATACAACAGAACTTCCTGAGCCGGAAAAAAAACAGAACATTCACACGCTCCGGGTTTCCAGCCTTTTTAAAAGTTTCGGACATAAGAGTGTTGTAAAAGGAATAGATTTTAAGATGCAGACCGGCGAAGTACTCGGTCTTTTAGGTCCTAACGGTGCCGGCAAAACAACTACGTTCTACATGATCGTTGGATTTTACCAACCTACAGCAGGCGATATTTTCCTTGATGAAGAACAGATTACCCCGCTCCCTATGTTCAAACGCGCAAGAAAAGGAATATCTTACCTTCCGCAGGAGCCAAGTGTATTTAAAAAACTTACTGTAGAAGAAAATATATGGTCTATCTTGGAAACAAGACGAGACCTTACGAAAGCAGAAAAAAAACAGAGACTTGAAGAACTTATAGAAGAATTCGCAATCGGGAGAATCCGCAAGCAGTTCGCTTTCACGCTTTCAGGAGGAGAACGCCGGCGTACAGAAATTGCGCGTTCCCTTGCAATCGAACCAAAATTCTTGCTTTTGGACGAACCTTTCGCCGGAATTGACCCTATTGCAGTTGCCGACATCAAGCACATGATCGGACTTCTTGCAAAACGAGGAATAGGAATCCTTATCACAGACCACAACGTACGCGATACTCTGGAAATTACTGACCGCGCACTTATTGTTTCCAGCGGGCAGATTTCTATTCAGGGGTCACGGGATGAAATTCTGAATTCTGAACTTGCACGCGAAATATACCTTGGAAAAGATTTTTCAATGTAAGCAGAATTCTGTAATTCGGAAAAAAGCAATACAACGCACATTCAGAAAAAATCCGGCGCCGGCATGGAAGGGGCGCGCAGCGCGTGCCGAACAAAGTGAGGTACCGACCGGGAGGGCAGCCCTGGAACGCCGGTTTACAAATGAATTCGCCTGAGAAGTCCAATCTAATTTGACAATATATTTTCCATAGTGTAGAATTATAGTTGAATTATTCTATATAAGCACTAGGAGATATTTTAATGCCAACATTCATTTGGTTAGCAGTTTTCCTTGTTGCCGGAATCGTTCTTGGATGGATTACTCGCTGGCTGTATGCCAGATTTCAACTATCTGCGTCAGAACAAAAAGCTGAACGTGTAAAACAGGATGCAATTAAAGAAGCTGAAGCTCAGAAAAAAGAAATTTTGCTGAATGCAAAGGATGAACTCATTCGTGAACGAAACCAGCAGGAGCGTGAAAACAGAGAACGCCGGGCTGAAGTTCAGCGTTATGAGGCAAGGGTTAACAAGAAAGAAGAACTTGTAGACCAGAAAGCCGCAGAATACGACAAAAAGGAAAAAGAATTTGCCGACAGGCTTGCCGTTATGAAAAAACGGGAAGCAACAGTAGCTGCTCAGGAAGAAGAATACCGAAGGGAACTTGAAAGAATTTCCGGTCTTTCTGCACAAGAAGCAAAGGATCTTATTATCAAGAACCTTGAAAATGATGCGCGTCATGACGCTCAGGCTCTTCTTAACAAGATTGAACAGGATGCACAGCTTACGGCCGAAAAAAAAGCACGGGAAGTGCTTGTCGCAGCAATACAGCGTATTGCGCCGGAAACTGCGAGCGACATTACGGTTACTACAGTTTCATTGCCTAGCGATGAAATGAAAGGCCGCATCATCGGACGCGAAGGACGAAATATCCGCGCACTTGAAACTCTTACCGGCGTAGATATTATCATTGATGACACACCGGAAGCTGTCGTAATTTCATGTTTTGATCCAGTACGCAAAGAAATTGCAAAACAGTCTTTGGAACGCCTTATTTCTGACGGTCGAATTCATCCGGCAAGAATTGAGGAAGTTGTTCAGAAAGTTACGAGAGAAATTCAGAACAAGATTTACGAAGAGGGCGAAAAGGCCTTGTTCGATCTTGGAATACACAACATGCCTACGGAAGGTGTGCGTGCCCTGGGTCGTCTTTACTTCCGTACAAGCTATGGACAGAATGTACTTGTTCACTCGAAGGAAGTTGCTACGGTTGCTTCTATGCTTGCAGCAGAAGTAGGAGCAGACAGAGAACTGGCTAAGCGTGCCGCAATCCTTCACGATATCGGTAAGGGTGCAGAAAACGACAGCGATCAGAACCACGCAGAAGTTGGTGCAGAAATGGCACGCAAAATGGGTGAGGATCCAAGAGTTATCAACGCTATTGCCGCTCACCACAATGACATTGAGGCAACGACTCTTGAAGCAATTATCGTTCAAATTGCTGATGCAATTTCCGCAGCCCGCCCTGGTGCCCGCCGCGAAACCGTAGACAACTACGTAAAGCGTCTTGAAAATCTTGAAGCAATTGCAGAAAATTTTGAAGGCGTTGAAAAAGCTTACGCTATTCAGGCTGGACGTGAACTTCGCATTCTTGTAAATAACGAACGCGTTGCAGATAACGAAGTTAAGCAGCTTGCAAGTGATATTGCAAAACAAATTGAAAATGATTTGAAGTATCCTGGAAGGATCAGGATCACGATGATCAGGGAAACTCGAATCGTGGAATACGCAAGATAAAAAAAATCCTGATAAGTTTATAACTTATCAGGATTTTTTTTATCCAAATCTCTTTATTTCTTTTATCCTAAAATCCCAGATTAATATAAACGGCAAATATATTATCCCAATTATTGTTTCCACGTGGCATACAACGGTAATAGCCGCCAAATGCAGGTGCTACACGCCTGTTATTGTTATACAAAAGATCATAGTCAAAACCAATCCTAAAACCGTTACCCCACGCAGTAGATTCACTCCAGGCTTTAGAACTTTTTTCATAATATTCGTACTCAACACTATTCAATGCAAGTTTTTTCTTTTCAAAATCTGATTCGCAAATAAAATCCGTTCTGGAGCCAATTGCATAGGCAATTGAAAAAGCCAGGTTTCCTAATCCCGGATAAAAACGAATCCCGGCCCACCCAGCATAATCCAAATGATGATTATAATCGCTGCCATCAAACATAAGATCCGCAGTAACGTCCGCACCAATAAGAAAACGCAGAGGATTTGCAAGCCTGAACGAAATGTCAGAAGTGATTCCGAAAATTCCGCGAGATTCCTCTATAGAAACTGCATCATCATTTTTCCCATAAACAGGTATTCCGGTCGTAAGCCCAATATCAGTCCTTACAATCTTATCTTCTTCAGCAAAAGCAGCAATTGAAATAAAAATAAAAGCTGCACAAGTCAGCAATCGTTTATCAAGAAATAAAAATTTTTTCATACTTTATTATCGGAGAATTTTTTAAACAAAAAAAGCAGAAATCTACTATACATTCATAGAATTTCTGCTTTTTATGACATTTAATTATTGCTCAAAATTGCAAATATTAGTTGCGAAGATAAATTAAAGCACCAAGTACGCTTGTATGACCTGCAAACTGATACAACCACTTGAGAAGATCCTGAGAGTTTTCAACGTCCCCAATAGAAATAGAAGGCTTAAAAAGACCGCCAGATCCTGTTCCGCAGAAATCAATAAGAACAATTGCAATAACCCAAATCACAACAACTGCAAGTGAAGCGATTGATGTGTACTTGCTGAGTGCAGCAACAAAAGGTTCAAGTACAAGGAAAGCACCGCATACAAATTCGATTGCACCAAATACAATACCGACTGTTTTTCCAAGATCTTTGTTATCAAAAATCTTTCTGATAGCCTTTACAGCTTCATCGCCACCTTTATCTGTATTTGCAAAAACCCAGATACCTGCAACAAGAAGCATAACACCAATTGCAAGCTGAAGAATCAGTTTTCCGATTGACAGACCTTTTGAATTTCCCATTTTTAGAACTCCTTATATCGCATAAGGGAGATATATGCATAAACCGCATCCTGATGCGACGCACAGGTAATGCGTACAAACACTGAACGAACAGTATTTTAATCCCAAAATGCTATTTTACCATTATATACCAGATTTTTTTATACCGCAAGAAATATGCAGTTCATTTATTTGTACAGGACTGTAAAACTCTGAAAAACAAGACGGATATCTGGGACAAATGTAAAGCCGACAATATCTCCTTCTTCTTCCAGATAGGATTTCATTTTTTCACGCCATTCCTCAAGAGAAGCGTCCTCGCCTTCCTGTTCTGCCATATTCCAGGTAACTTCGTTATAAGGCAGAATGCTTACAGAATCAATCTGTATTACTGCACAAGGATTTTTACTGCTGTCAAAAAGCATGTAAAGTTCACCGGAAACCGGAAGCGGTTCCCCGTCAATTGTATAAGAAGCAAGACTGGAAAAAAAACAAGTTTTCTTTCCTGCAAGAACAAGGGCTACACGGCTTGCATTTCCAAAGCCTTTAGATTCAAAATCAAGGTCTCCTGAACATTTTATTTCAGGATCACTACCCGTTGCTTCGATAAATTTCTGCCAGTAAGCATCTGCCAAAGATAGTTCCATTTTTCCATCCTCCGTATAAGAACTTTTATAACACGCGGTCAAAGCTTTTCTAAAGTTCCTGTCAATTTCAAACCTGAAACCCTCGGAAATTACATCTTCTCTTTTTCAAAGATACCTATAAAATTGAAATTTTTAAGATTCTGTTTTCTTACTTTCTTGTAAGCATGATTGAAAAAGCAAGAATAAAAAAAGTCCATGGAAGAACGGTAAACAAAAGACTTGTAAAAGGAATTCCTGCAATATAAAAATCAAACGGAATCCTGAGTCCTAGATCAACGAGAAGTGTATAAACGCTTTCTGCATAAGCAAAAATGAATCCTGCAACCATACTGATCCATGCACCGTCCTTTGTTTTTGAGTAAAGCATTACGGCTGTTAGTGCAGTTATTCCTCCTAAAATAAGTTTTACTGCAAACAGAATCATTTCGCTTTGAGACATATCTGATCTCTCCTTACACATTATTAAATTTATTAGAATTCAAAAGGATTTTTCTTTAATTTTGAAAAATTTCCAAATTCAGCTCCAAAAGGCACAATTGAAGGCACGTTGAAAAAAGGGCTGACTACTATTCCACAATCAAGGCAATGCTTTACAAAATCAGGATATTTTTCTTGCGGAATTTTTGGAAACAGATACGGTCCTTTACGCTCCCAGTATTTTGTTACCACAGGATCGTAGATGAACCAATTCTTTTCTTCTCTTATCTGAATGGCTGCAATTAAATCATAGATTGAACGCGCAAGGGCTGCATGAAGCGGAGCCGGAATACATATCTGTTGCGGCAACAATTCCTTTGACGTTAAAGCAGAAGATTTCTGATCTTCAGAAAAAGATTCAGAAATAAGCTCCGGCTTTGCAGCAACGATAAAGAGATCTTGAATCCACGGAAGCGGAGGCACAAAAATCACAGAATCACACGAAGACCAGTCTACACTTACAGGATTCCAAGGCCTATAAACGGCAGTCCCCTCTTTAGAAACTAAAAGAGAGGCTTTAAGAGCTTTTTCATAACTATCGTAATAAAAAACTCTGCGCTCAGAATTAAAAAGCTTTTCTACAGCCGTATCGGTTCTGCAGGAAAAACCTGTTTCAAAACTTCCAGTAATTCCGCGGTTCAGAATATTCTTGAACATTGTAAAAGCAGAACCTCCGCCCCAGCCAAGAACTGCCCGTCCGCCTTCCTGATATAGATCCGTAAGACGGACTCCTTTTGCAGTATACAAAAAACAACCTCGGGCACGCTTTACAATACCGTAACGAGAAAATATTTCGTTTCTTAAAAAATCTATATTTGACATAAAAATTATATTTGCGGTCCTTCCGATGCTTCGACAGACTCAACAAACGCAAGCTCAACAAGTGAATCAATCTACATTTTTGAAAGCTTCTCGCTTATCATCTTCGTAGCCTGACCAGGATTTGCCTTACCCTGAGAAGCTTTCATAACCTGGCCCATAAGCCAGCCAACAACATTTGTCTTTCCTTTCTTAAAGTCTTCTATCGCCTTTGGATTAGCAGCAATTACTTCGTCAACAATCTTTTCGATTGCACCGGCATCGCTTACAACTTCCATACCCTTCTCTTTAATAATTACAGACGGAAGCTTGTTTGTCTCAAGCATTTCTGCAAATACTTCTTTTCCCTGTTTTGAAGTAATTTTCTTATCTTCAAGAGCATCTGCAAGTTCTGCAATATGTTTCGGAGAAATCTTTACATCAAGGATAGTCTCTTTCTTTTCATTAAGGACAGCAAGGAGCTCTGCAATAATAAGGTTTGCAACACGTTTAGGAGACTTAGACGCAGCGGCAGCCTCTTCAAACCAAAGAGAAAGATCACGTGTTCCTGTAAGAACTTCTGTATCAAACTGAGTAAGTCCGAATTCTTCCTGAAAACGAATTCTCTTCTGTTCTGGAAGTTCGCCTACTTTTTCTGCAGCGGCTTCTACAAGCTCTGTGCTTACTGTAAACGGCTTGATATCAGGCTCTGTAGTAAAACGGTAATCTACAAAAGAATTCTTTGTACGCTGAACAACAGTTTTTTCTTCTGCTTCGTTCCAACCCATTGTTACCTTAAATCCAGGATTGAATTCCTGACGGTCTTCCTGGAATTCCTTAAGCTGGCGCTGGGCTTCGTATGCACATGCCTCGCGGATTGCCTTAAAACTGTTCAGGTTCTTGATTTCAGAAATTGGTGTATGGTAAAGCTTGCCGTCTTCCCATACGTTAAGGTTGATGTTTGCGTCACAGCGCATATTACCTTCTTCAAGATTACCTTTTGTTACCTTAACATAACGCAAGATTTCCTGTACAGTCTGCATAAAAAGAGCGGCTTCATCAGGACTAGTCATATCCGGCTTTGTAACAATTTCTATAAGCGGAGTTCCACAGCGGTTGTAATCAATATAAGAATGCTTTCCTTCAAGATGAAGCGACTTTCCTACGTCTTCCTCAAGATGAATACGTTCAATTCGTACGCGACGGTATTTTCCGTCAATAATACAGTCCTCGCCGATAAAATTCTTTTCACGGCATTTTGTTCCGCCTGGCTGTTCTTCTTTTGGATAATGGATAAGAGGAAGATCCACAAATCCGTCTGTACATAACGGAAGATCATACTGAGTAATCTGATATCCCTTTGCAAGGTCAGGGTAAAAATAATGTTTGCGGTCAAATTTGGTATAACTTGCAATGTCACAATTCAAGGCAATACCGGCAACAGCGCCAAGTTCTACATAACCTTTGGAAATGCGTGGCATAGCTCCTGGAAGCCCCAGGCAGACCGGACAAACACGAGTATCCGGCATTCCACCGTAACGGTTCTCGCAGGCACAAAACGCCTTGGTCTTTGTCAAAAGCTGAGTATGGATTTCACATCCGATAACGATTTCCCACTTGTCGATTGCCATAATATTCCTTCATAAACCGCGGAAAATTCCGCAAAAATTATTTGGGTTCATTATAGCGAGTTTTTAATAAATATTACAGTAGGTTTAGACAGATTTTAAAAGCGGGTTTCTTCATCGTGCCATTTTTTTTCATTTTTTTTATTTT
>JAFOSK010000128.1 GCA_017392945.1 Treponema sp. | reverse complement strand
TATTCAGAGGACTGGCAGACTGAGCGTTGCTACATAAATGCCAGTTCAATAAAAGTTCAAAAGGAGATTCTGTTTAACGCAGCATGATGGATTTGAGGCTTTTTTCAGAAACGAAATTGCGAACTAAATTTGACACAATCCTGTTTTACGTCAGGGAATTTTCAGAGAGGAAGATTATAGAGTTTTTCTGGTACAGACACTTTCTTTTGGCTGCAGGCCAGGGATCTTATTCTGGTATCGCGGTGAGTGAGACGTTTTTTTTCATTGGTTTACAAAATTGGTTTCTCTGCTTTATTGTAGGAACGGCAAAAAAACTGTAGTATCTTAAGTATTATGATCAAAATAGTGAATGCAAACGAAATTAGTGATGATTGGTTTTCTGGACGAACTTTCGGAGAAACGAATGAAACTGTTCAGTCTGTTATTGCCGACGTTGTAAAAAACGGAGATTCTGCCCTTAGGAAGTACGGGGAAAAATTTGATGTCAGTGCTCCTGCAGCACTTCTGATTCCGGAAGAAGAACTTAAGGCGGCTGCAGAAAGACTTAAGGCTGAACATCCTGAGACATACCATGCAATATGCTATTCACATGATCTGGCTTTGAAATTTGCGCTCAGGCAAAAAGATTCTTTTGATGATTTTGAGATTGAACTTGTACCTGGCATGTATACAGGACAGAAAACAATTCCTGTGGAGCGGGCTGGGGTTTACGTACCTGCAGGACGCTTTCCGCTGGTTTCTACGGTCGTTATGACTGTTACACCTGCAGAAGCTGCTGGAGTTGATGAAATAATTCTTTGCACTCCTCCTCGAGTACATCCTGATGACAAGGCTGCCGCAGAAAAGCAGGGGTCAGGAGTGCCTGGAAAACCTTTTGTTGGTGGAAAACCTTATGCTGATGAAGGTATTATGGCTGCCGCTTATATTTGCGGTGTAAAAAAATGCTATGCCTGTGGTGGTTCTCAGGCTGTTGCTGCAATGGCTTACGGAACAGAAACAGTTCCTGCGGTTGATGTAATTGTTGGTCCTGGTAATAAGTTCGTTGCCGCTGCAAAAAAACAGGTTTATGGTCAGGTCGGAATCGATATGGTTGCAGGACCTACAGAAGTATTCATTATTGCAGATGAAAGTGCAAATCCTGCCTGGGTTGCCGCAGATCTTCTTGCTCAGGCAGAACATGATATAGTTGCTCAGCCTGTGATGGCAACTACAAGCCGTTCACTCGCAGAAAAAGTAAGTGAAGAAATAGAGAAGCAGTTGGAAACTTTGGAAACCGCTGCAACAGCCCGTCAGAGCATTGATAATTGCGGTCGAATCATTATTGTTGATTCAATTGAACAGGCTGCTGATTTTGCAAACCGTAAGGCCCCTGAGCACCTTGAACTTGCAATGGAAGAAGGTGCAGCCCGTGATAAGGTTCAGTCAATTGTAAGAAATTATGGTTCTCTGTTTATCGGTCATTATGCAGCAGAAGTATTTGGTGATTATGCAGCGGGTCTTAATCATACACTGCCGACAAGCGGTGCAGCTCGTTATACGGGCGGTTTGAGCGTGCGTGTTTTTCTTAAGACTGTTACGACATTGCGGGCAAAGGCTGGTTCAGAAGGAATGAAGAACAGCGCAAATGCTGCGGGTTCATTGGGCGATGCAGAAGGTCTTGCTGCACATGCTAGAGCTGCCAGAATAAGATTGTAAAAGGCAGCTTTCAAGACCGTCATTCTGATTTAATCCGCTGCGGGCTCATCCTGCAATGGATTTAGCTGATGAGAATTTTTAGATCGTTTTATTTTAATTTAGCTTAATTTTAGGATTTTTTGCTCTGACAAAAAAACAGATTTAATACATAATCGATTAAGGAATATTTATGCGAATTACTAAACTGGGTGAAGAAATTTTAAGGCAGGTTGCAGATCCTGTTGCGCCGGAAGAAATAAATGATGAATTGAGGGCATTTATTGAAGAAATGTTCGATACTATGATTGAAGCTGACGGAGTTGGGCTTGCAGGACCGCAGGCTGGAATCAGCAAGAGACTTTTCGTCGTTATTTCTGATGATGACGTACGCCGTGTATTTATAAATCCTCAGATTATTTCTACAAGTGCAGAGCTTTGTGATTATGAAGAAGGATGTTTGAGTGTCCCTGGTGTTTATGAAAGTATCCAGAGACCGGCAAAAGTTACGGTTCAGGCATTTAATGAAAAAGGAAGGCCTTTTACTCTTGAGGCCGAAGGACTTCTTGCACGCATAATTCAGCACGAAAACGATCACTTGGACGGACATCTTTTTATTGATCGCGGTGACCCAGATTTTGCAAAGCAGACAGTTGAGCAGTTCAAGAAACGCGCCGAAAAACTTTTGAAAAAACGCGCAGAAAAAGAAGCAAAGGCAAAAAAAATTGCTGCAAAGAAGGCTGCCAAGAATAAATAAGGTTTGAGCTCTTTGATTCCGAGTTTGGCAGTCAGATAAGTTTGAAAAAACATCAAATTAAATTATAAAAATTAGACCCGGCATTCAGTTTGATTAAAACTGAACGGTTTTATCTTTTTACAGGAGTGAATATGGTACGAGTTTTGTATGCCGGAAGTCCTTTGGCTTCTGCAAGGACTTTGGAAATCCTTATCGAAAGAGCTGGTCAGAACGGATTTGAAATTGCCGGGGTTCTTACAAATCCTCCGAGTGCCCGAGGAAGACACAAGACTCTTGTACCGACAGAAGTTCAGGATACTGCTGAAAAGTACGGAATTCCAGTGTTTGCCCCTGAACATCTTGATTCGGCTGCAAGAGAAGCTGTTGCCGCCGTAAAGCCTGATATATTGGTGTGCTTTGCTTACGGTCATATTTTCGGTCCTAAATTTATGGAATTGTTCAAGTTTGGCGGTATAAACCTTCATCCGTCTGCACTCCCGAAATATCGTGGATGTACGCCGGTAAATGCTGCAATTTTAAATGGGGATAAAGAAACTGCCTTTACGATTCAGAAGGTAAGCCGTGCTATGGATGAAGGAAACATATTGGTATCTGAAAAGGTTTTGTTGAACGGCATGGAAACAGCAGAAAGTCTTTTGAATGATGCTGCTGTTAGAGGAGCAGAACTTTTCTGTCCAATCCTTAAGGATATAAGTTTAAGAGGTAATATTGCAGAGGGGATTCCTCAGACGGGAGAAGCAAGCTATACAGGAATGATTTCTAAGGAAGATGCAAAGCTTGATTGGTCAAAATCTTCTGCAGAAATTGATTGCGCTGTGCGGGCCTATTATCCTGATCCTAATTCATGGACAGTTGAAAATGGAACTCCTCTAAAAATCATGGCTGGAATATCTCTTTCTGATGAAGAGGTAGTTTCCCTGGGTGGCGATCTGAATGCAGAACCTGGTACGGTGACGTTTTTTTCAAAGCAGAAAGGAATTCTAGTTCGTTGTGGAAGGGGATTTTACGGCATTACAAAGCTTCAGCGGCAGGGAAAAAATGCCATGGACTACAAGTCTTTTATGAATGGCGCAAAAGATTTTATTGGTACGAAATTTTCTTTCTGATTTTTACGACTGTTTGTATTTCATAGTTATGCATTGTTTATTGTAAATATTGACTTAAAATGCTACTATGAGTCACTATGGATATAAGAAATATTGTTGAAAAAGCAAAAGATTCAGGAAAAAGGATAAAAAATTTCAGATTATCCAGAGTTTCCTTAGTTTCATATTTTGAGTCATTGCAGGCAAACGGAAAGACGTTCGTTGTAACGGTGATTGCAGCCATTTTTGTTATGGTTTTCTTTGCGCTTGTTGTATTCTTCTTGAATTTAAAGGGGCCGGAAGAGGTTATGGTTCCTGAGGTAAAAGGAAAAGAACTTACAGAGGCTCTCCTTGAAATGCAGAAAAAGGAACTTTATCCAAAGATAACTCTTCGCTATTCAGAAGTACCGGGTGACAAAGGAACTATTCTTGATCAGTCGCCTTCTGCTGGTTCCATAGTAAAGGGCTACAGCCGTGTTTCTCTGGTTGTAAGCCGCGGTGTAATCGTTGATCATGTTGAAAATTATATAGGTCAGAACTTTGATGAACTTAAGATGAATCTTCAGACTCTGTTTGCCGGTTCAGCAAATCCTTTGATAGTTCTTAGCGAACCTGCTTACAAACCGGATCTTTCGGCAGCCGGAACAATTCTTGAACAGGATCCTCCGGAAGGAACAAAGATTTCTGATGCAGTTACTTTGAATCTTGTTGTAAGCCGCGGACCGACATTCGAGAATACTCGTGTGCCACGTCTTCTTGGGACATCTGTAAATGACATGCTGCAGACTATTGCAAGAAGCCGCATTGTATTTGATTTTACGTCCCATATAGCAGATAAGACAGAAAAGGCTGGAACTGTAGTTTCTCAGCAGGAATTTGACGAAGAATACATTCCAAATTATTCACGCATGGCTCTTGAAATGGCTTTCCCTAATGGGGTTTACGAAGATAATGTGTATGGTATTTTCTCTGCTTCGTTGGCTTCTTATCCGTATCCGGTTCCTATGAGACTGGATGCAACGACTTCTGAGGGTAATACGTATACTCTTGTAAGCTTCATGCATACCGGCGGTTCATTAACATTGCCTTATGCAGTTCCTTCTGAAACGACTTTGACATTGTACGTTG
>JAFOSK010000127.1 GCA_017392945.1 Treponema sp. | reverse complement strand
ATAAAAATTGAAAATACCAACGCAGAAATCCTTAAATTCATTCCGGAAATCCTTAAGAAACATAATCTGATAACCGGTTATCACACAGAACACACGGTAAGCTACGTTGAAATGATATGCCGCGAACTTGTTGCAGAAGGTCTTTTTACAGATATCCTTACGCCAGACACGATTAAAATGTATTCAATCGCTGCAAACCTTCACGACATAGGAAAGATATTTATTCCTGATCATATTCTTAATACACCACGACGCTACACTCCACAAGAATATGAAATGATGAAGCTACATCCTTTAAAAGGCAAGCAGATTCTTGAAAGCATGCCTCTTCTATGGGACGGAAAGTTCAATAAGATTGCAATTGACATGGCTTACTGCCATCATGAACGCTACGATGGAACTGGTTATCCTCAAAAACTCAAAGGCAATGACATTCCATTTTGTGCAAGAATAATGTCTGTTGCCGATGTTTTGGATGCCCTTTTAAGCCGACGCCCTTACAAAAAGCAGATGAGCATTTCAGAGACAATGAATATACTTAGGGAAGGCGAAGGAACTCAGTTTGATCCTTTAATCGTAGAAGCTGCATTACAGATTCAGCCGCTCATATATATGTATTCTCAAGACGTAGCTGCAAAAGAATACGATAGTATAACAGAAGAACTTAATTGGCGTCAAAAAAATATGGACAGCCTTTTGAAAGGTGAAATAATATCTGAAGAACAACAGAGAGAATTGATGCAGAACTCATAAAAAATTGTGCCTCAAAATTATCTCCAAATTTTGGGGCACAATTTAGTCAAAGCATTTTTTTAATCTCGGATTGAATCTATGTTAGCCTTTCCACCAGGAACAAAAGGGAGAACGTTTTCTTCAGGGTCAATCCTTACCTTTACAAAACAAGGCTTTCTTTTGCGATCCGGATTGAATGCTTTTTTGTACCATTCAGGATCAGAATCTGCATCTATTGCTTCAATTCCAAAACCTTCTGCAATCTTAAGCAAATCCGGAGAGAGCATAAATTCACTTGCTGAATATGTTTTATCAAAAAGAAATTTCTGCTGCTGATAAACCATTCCAAGAGTACCGTTTTCAAATACAATTACTGTTACCGGCAGATTGTTTTCCGCAAGAGTTGCAAGTTCTTGAATATTCATCATGATTGAACCGTCTCCACTGAAACATACAATTCTTTTGTCAGGATTTGCTATTGCAGCTCCAAGTGCAGCCGGAAGTCCGAATCCCATTGTTCCAAGAGAGCCAGAAGTAAGGAATGTTCTAGGCTCTTCTACAGGATAGTACTGAGCCGCAAACATCTGGTGCTGACCAACGTCTGTAGTTACGATTATATCCGCACGATTTGTACCCGCTTTTTCTGCAAACTCAGGAACAGATGCAATAAATTTACGCGGGTTTGTACTTCCTGTAAAATCCTTATTTTTCTGTTCCGCAGAAGGAGAACCACACTCAAAAGAAGAATTCTTTTCAGAAACGCTGATAATATATTCCGCCCATTCCTTACGCTTTTTGCAGTTTTCTTCACCGTCAGCAGCAAGTCGCTTTTCAACGGCTTCCGTAATCTCTGGAACAACAGCCTCAACCTTTGCAACAAGGCTTGCACTTGCCGGAAGAATTTTATTTATCTCGGCAGCATCTATATCAACATGAATTATTTTTGCGTTCGGACAGAACTTTGAAACAACACCCGTAGCACGGTCATCAAAACGTACACCGGCGGCAATAACAAGGTCGCTTTCATTCATGGCTACGTTTGCAGCGTAACTTCCGTGCATTCCGACCATTCCTGCAAAATCAACGTCGGAATGAGGAATTGCACCGAGCCCCATTAGCGAAGAGACAACCGGAAGCCTGTAGACCTCTTTGAAATTCCTTAATGCCTTTGCAGCTTCCGGGGAATTACATCCACCGCCAATATAAAGACACGGCTTTACAGAAGCACTCAGCATTTCTGACACCTGTTCAATGATTGCCTTAATTGCAGAAGATTTTGTATGAAAGCGAACAGATTTTTCATCTGGAAGCGGCTTTTTAATTTCCGGCCATGATTCAAATTCGTATTCAGTCAGCTGAATATTACGAGGAACATCAATAAGAACCGGTCCCGGGCGTCCGTTCATTGCGATCTCAAATGCCTGCGGAATGGCTGTAAAAAGTTCAGCATGAGACTTAATCATTACGCTGTGTTTTGTAATCGGGAAAGACAGACCGAATGTGTCTGCTTCCTGAAAAGCATCTGTACCAATAAGATTTGTATTAACCTGTCCCGTAATTGCAATAATCGGAACAGAATCACAACGTGCATCTGCGACAGCAGTAAGAAGATTCATTGCTCCAGGTCCGCTTGTTGCAAGACATACAGCAGGAAGTCCGGTTGTCCTCGTTATTCCCTGAGCTATAAAACCACCAGCTTGTTCCTGGCGCACTAGGACGTGATGGATAGAACTTCTAGTCAATTCATCATACAAAGGAAGTATCGAGCCTCCGGGAATTCCCGCTACAGTCTTGATTCCATGCATCTCTAGTAACTTAACGATAATCTGCGCGCCAGTTTTTTTCATCATTTACTCCTATAAAAAATCCTAATGAAGGATATAATTTAAAATATAAACAAAAAAGCCCTCCATTCCGGAGAGCTTTTCTAACGTATATTAATCACATACATATAGTCTTCCCGGAAACGCTAAACCTTTAGCACGACGAGAACGACCAACAATGTATTTGAAAAATTCAATTTCATATGTTTCTATTTTGACATATTTAACCGCCATAGTCAATTAGTCATAACGGTTGTTTTTTTACCAAACTTTAGCATTTTAAGATGATTTTTTATCCTTTCCCCGTTATACTGAGTACATGTCGCTAAACTGTAACGAAATAAATCTTATTCTCGAAGAACTCAACATTGACGGCTATTTTATACAGGACATAATCCAACCTGGCTATGACACTATAGCCTTATATCTCTATGCAAACGGGACAGCAAAAACCCTTCTAATATGTACCGCTCAGAATTCCTGCCGTATCAACGAAACTCGCAGAAAAATCATAAAAAATGACAAGCCCCTCCGCTTTATGGAATTCTTAAAGTCAAATATAAAAGGTTCAAAAATAATTAAATGCAGGCAAATCGGATTACAGAGAATCATTCAGTTTGACCTTAAACACGGAGATGAAGACTTTTTCCTTTATGTACGGCTCTGGAGCAATGCAGCAAACATAATTGTCTGTGACAGCAGTAATACAATCCTTGATTCGATGTTCCGCCGTCCTGGAAAAAATGAAGTTACGGGCGGAAAATTTGAACTTCCGCCGGAAAACAAAAAAACTGCAGAAAAAGTTTTTCCAATAAGAACTTTTGAAGAAATTTCAGAAGAATATGCAAAAAAAAATCCCGAATACCCAAACCTTTCCTTCAATCAGAAAGTCGACATATGGTACGGAGAGCACGCAGAAACACTTTCAAGAGAAGCTCTGCTTGTTCAGGCAGAAAAATGGTATGCCGCTAAAAAAAGCAGGATGACTGCCGCACTAGAAAAGCTAAAGGCCAAGCAGAATGACTTTGCCGATTCAGAGCGACTAAAACATCAGGGAGACTTGATTTTAACCTACGCCCATCTTCTAGCAAAAGATTCAAAATTTCTTGAATGCGAAGATTATGAAAGCGGAAACACTGTAAGGATTATGGTTGATCCGGAAAAATCTGCACACGAAAATGCCGCAGTTTATTACGAGAACTATAAGAAGGCTCAAAGCGGAACAGAAGCCCTTGTACACGATATAGAAATTGCAGAAAAAAAACTGGAAAAACTCGAAAAGATGTATTCTGAAATCTGCAATGAATCCAATCCTGTAAAGATTGAACAGCTTCTGCGAAAAGATTCAGCCCCAAAACAACAGCAGAAAAAAGAACATCCGGGCCTTGATTACATGGTTGACGGCTGGTACATCCTTGTAGGACGGGATGCAAACGAAAATGACGAACTTCTGCGCCACAACGTAAAAGGTGCAGACATGTGGCTTCACGTGAGAGATTTTCCAGGCGGTTACGTATTCATTAAAAACCGACCGGGAAAAACAGTTCCCCTTGAAATTCTTTTAGATGCCGCAAATCTTGCAGTATACTATTCAAAGGCCCGCAATGCAGGAAAAACAGACCTCTACTATACTCATGTAAAATATCTGAGAAGGGCAAAAAACGGGCCTAAAGGCCTAGTTCTTCCTACACATGAAAAGAACCTTTGCATTACACCCGATAAAAAGCGCCTTGAAAGGCTTGATACAATAAAACAGGACGCGGAGTTATAATGAAATCAGAAATTTACGTAAAACCATTTAAAAAATATTCGGCAATATGTATTTTTGCCGTTCTTCCGTTCCATCCGATTACAAAAAAATCTGTTTATGGACTTCTTCATGCAGCTTGGAAAAATTTCTACATCATTCAGCAAAAACAGAAAATGCACCTTACCAGCATACCTTTAATTTCTGTAGACCATCCATTAGATTCAAAAATTCCATTTATTCCAAAAAACATCAGAATATACATGGATTTTGTAAATTTTTTCTGCCGGATCATGAGAATGTTAATTCAACGGTTAAAAAAAGAAGGTTATAAAGCAAGTAAAGAAACTGTAGAATTTATCAGCAGCCTTTATCAAAACGCAGGGGAAATATATTCTCATGCACTTTCTACTACAAAACGACCGTTCTATATAGGAAAACCAAAATTTCTAGTAATTCATCTTTTTGATCCGCATTATCTTTGCGTTCCAAGCCTTCATGTTGCAATTGTTGCTGGTGTATGGGCAAAGATCCGGGAAATTCTTTCAGAGACAGATCTATCTGACGAAGAAAAAAAATTAATCCTTGATGAAATTTACACAGGATCTGTTGCAATTACAGAAAGCGTTCTTCTTGTAAAACAGCATAGCATAAACTGTGTTGCAGGAGCCCTTTACCTGCTCAGTGCCTCTCATTCAAAAGGATTCTTTACAGAAGATGACGTTGAAAAATTCGTCCATTGTCTTTTCGCAAACGACAATTACGTTGAAGAAGAAGACAAAGAAAAAATCAGAAAACATATAATTTCAATGTATACTGACCTTATGGACAAAAAAAACAGCCAGACAGAATGGCAAAAGCCGCTTCATGACTGGCTGGATAGTTACAAAGCCTAATCGCTTATTTTAAAAGCGTTCAGCCTTTGCAGATTTTTTCTGCTTATAAAGTCCGGCTGAACCTGTTCGCGGGGCACGCTCCGTAGGAGTATGAACGTTCGGGCGTCCATGATTTCTGTCACGTCCACCAAAACCGCGTTCCTTGTCTGAATGGCGATCTCTGTCTCTGCCACCGAAGCCGCCCTTAACTCCGTGCTTTCCGCCAAAATCACCACCACGGCCATGACCACCCCGTCCGCCTTTTCTTGAACCAAAGCCAGCTGAATCACCGTCTTTTACGTCCACATGCATATGGGGAATTGAACCGTTCTTTTTTGCAAGATCAAGTGCTTTCTTTGCAGCTTCTTTTGGAAGGCTTACAAGAGAGAAATTATTTGAAATATCAATTCTGTCAACCATGCGGCCTGGTATATGCAGCATCTTGCTGAAATAGTCTGCAAGAACCTTAGGATTATATCCATCACGGCGTCCAAGCTGAATATAAAGCCGAACCTGATCAGCAATTTTTCCATGCTGCTGAATTTTACCATAGCGAGACTTGTCAAGCTTGTCTCCGTAGAGCACTGACAAAACAGCCGCAAGAACGTCCTGAGGATCTTCCGTCTTACAAAGTTCGTCAGCCATAAGCTTGAACTGCTGCTTAACATTTATGAGACGTGATTCTGCACGATCCAAATCGATTCCTGATTCGCCAAAAATATGATCCTCGGCAGCACTTTCAACCGTATTAGTAACAGCCTTAGGCATTTCCTCTTCACTAGCACTGCACTCAGAACCAGCGTCTTCATTCTGGGCTGATTCAGATTCTTCAGTATCACCTTTATCTTCTGCAGAAGTTTCTATAAAATCAGCAAGTCCGATTTTTGTCTTGAGTTCAGAAAAAAGCCGTGCCCTTTTCTTTTCAATTACATCTTCCGCTGTCGGAATATCCTCTTCCTTCATTTCGCCTTTGCTGGCCTTTGCAACGGCACGGCGCAGGTAACCAAGTTTACGGGTCTCTTGAGGAGCAACAAATGTAATAGCAGTTCCCTTGCTTCCAGCACGCCCTGTTCGTCCTATACGGTGAACGTATGTTGCCCCGTCAAATGGAAGCGAATAATTTACTACGTAAGTAAGTCCGTTTATATCAATTCCGCGGGCAGCAACATCTGTAGCCACAAGGATTTTTGTCTTTTTAGAGCGAAAACGAGCAATAATCTTTTCTCGCTGAGCCTGCGCAATATCTCCGTGCAGAGCCGCAACATCGTACCCCTTTTCGTCAAGAATACGTGTTACAAAATCGGCATCATTTTTTGTCTGCGTAAATACGATTCCATAAAAATCATCTGCATAGTCGATCATACGAACAAGAGCTTCTATCTTATCACTTTCGCGGACAACCCAGAATTTCTGATCAATGAGCAGAGGTTCATCAATTACCCCTTCTTCTTCCACAATTTCATAATCGCCCATGAATTTTCCGGCAATCTTAAGAATTGGTTCAGGCATTGTAGCACTGAACAAAAGAATTCTTGCATTTGGATTAGCCTGACCGAATATTGCTTCGATATCGTCAATAAAACCCATATCGAGCATCTGATCACCTTCATCCAGAATAAAATAGTCAATCTGGCTGATATCAAGAGTTCCTCTCTCAAGATGATCCTGTATACGTCCTGGAGTTCCGACTACAACTTCAACCCCACGTTTAAGCTCCTTAATCTGAGTCGAATAAGACGCACCGCCGTAAAGAACACATGTACGCGGATTTTTTCCATCTGTAAATGACTGGAATTCTGTACATGTCTGAATTGCCAGCTCGCGTGTAGGCTCAAGAACAAGAGCCTTTACAGTACCTTTTATATCCCTTACCTTCTGAATGATAGGAAGACCGAAGGCTGCGGTTTTTCCTGTACCAGTTCGTGCACGGGCAATGATGTTTGCCTCGCCATTTAAAAGACGCGGAATAGCAAGCACCTGAATTGGGGATGGTGATTTAAACCCCTTCCTTTCTACTGCAGCAAGTACGTGTTCATCTAAACCTAAATCAGCAAAAGAAATGTCCTCTTCTTTTTCTACGTCCTGAATATCCAGCTGATCTTCAATTGGAACGATTTCTTCGTCCATAATTTCATTTTTTTCCATATTTTCCTTAAAACCGAGCTTATCGGTATGCAAGACGCGGGAGCAGATACGTCTTAATCTGCAGCACTCAAATCAGGATAACCCTCGAATCCAGACCGTGCCGAATCATTCATTATACTATAGAGAATAACCCCCTTTTTTTCAAGCAACGCGGAACAACGAATTAAAATATTCAGAACTATAAAATTAACAGACTGATTAAAGAACACATTTTCTTTGAAAAATTGAAGAGCCAAACGATCTGAATAAAAGTTTTCGAAAAGTTTAAACTTTATGATTACAAAACTATAAATTTATGAACCTGTCGAATATAAAATGACCTCGCAATATATCTGTATAAATATACTGAATTATTTACTGACAGGTTCAAAATCCAAAAGTGTTTTTATTCCACTTTATAAGACCAAAGTCCGCTGTAATTTCTACCGTTTGATGAACCGTAGATTACAATCTGCTCCGAATCTTCCGGAATTTCAAACTCTAAAGACCAGATTCCTGTTTTTGGATCTTTCACAAACGGAACTAGAGAAGTTCCGGCAGAAAGAGCAATTCCAGAATAATCTTTTGACTCTATTTCAAATTTCTGAGAACTTCCTTTTTGTAAAATTCCTGCAACTGGAGAAATAAGATGAGTATTAGATGTTTCCATATAAGTTTTAAAAACAGATGGGAAACGAACCGTACCATTTCCATATCCTTCGTAATCTTCTGAAGCCTTTATATCAAAATAAAGGACAGTTTCAGAAAACACTGAATCTTTGTAAACCAATTTTAAAATCTTTTTTACTGCAGCATTACGGGCTGAATCAAATAAATCTTCAGCAAGATAATAACGCCCGTTTTCTAAAACCTTAAAATATGATTTTTCAAGATAATCATATTCCTTTTGAAGGATTTTCTTTTCATTAAGAAGCTGCTGGGCCATAGAGAGAATTCTTCCTTCAAACTCCGATATCGAAAACATATCAGGGAAAAATGCTTCTGCACGATTCCTTGCCTTTAGTAAAACCTTATAATTAGCTGCATCGGGAACGTCGACATCAATTGAAACTCGATTTCCAATTCTATCTGTCCATACAGCATCTTTTACCTCACCTCTTCCACCATCTTTTTTTACTAAATCTGCCGAAACTGCAATTCCTGATTTTGTAAGTTTAAAATCATAATTTGACGACTCTGCTATTACATTATTATAATTCGGTGTTTTATTTCCAAGAGCCAATCCGTATTCAAAGAAGATACCCGGAATATAAGGTTCAGACACAAATTCTTCCTTTGTTTTTGGAGTTGCAAGATACTGATATTCATCATTTTTTGGAAGATGAGAATAAATAAACTGCGCAGGACTACGATTGAACCATTGCGTTGTATAATGCTTTAAAAAAGTTTTACCGTCTAAATAACCAGCATCCCAGGTTACATCAATCTGCTGCCATTTTCCATTCATTTTTACAGCATTCCAAGCATGATCCGTCCTGTCACCAAGTTTTCCCTGATAGCCAAATCCCTTTGAATATCCTTCTATTACAATCGCTTCAATTCCTGCCAAACGGCACATTTCCGCCATAAGCGCAGAATAGCCGGAACAGACAGCTTTCTTCTTTTTCAAAACACTTTCATAATCCTGCTTGGAAATTCTGCCGGAAAAATACATTTCTGAATCATAAGCAATATTATCGCAAATCCAATCATGCATTGCTTTTACAGAACCCGTACCGCCTGATGTAAGATATTTTACAACAAGCGGCAGACCTTCTTTTGGTGACTTAAAAACAAGTTCTGAAGTTTCTTTTGGAACACTACGAACCTTCAAATCCATTGCAGCCGAAAAAATATTTGCACAAATCAATGTCAGTACGACGAAAATGATTAATTTCTTCATAAGACTCTCCATATAAAATTTCACTAAGATTTATTTGGTAATTTTTTCCGTTGATTTAGTAATATTTTAAATCCAAAAATCTTAATGTGCAATAAAAATATGCCTAAATAATTACCTAATTGGTTATGAATATTACTTATAAAAAGGTTCCAAGATAAAAGCGGCAATGTCATAATTGTTGCTATGGAAAAATCGGAACTGAGTATTCCCCAATTATTTGGAAAAAATGTACAAAAATACCGCAAATTGGCTGGTCTCACCCAAATGGAACTGTCAAAGCGCCTTGATATTACGCAAAAACACCTTTCAATAATAGAAAATGGATCACAATTCGCCTCGGCAAGTCTTATTGCCCGAATTTCTCAGGAGCTTAAAGTAACGCCGGCAGCATTATTCGGAGAAGATTTAAATCAGCACTATTTTAACAATCTATATGCCCGTCTTTCAACAGATTTTGAAAATAAGATGACCTGGCTTTACTCTGTCCTAAAACATGAAATTAAAGAAACAATAAAAAACGAAACAAGTAAAACTCACATCTAAATTAAGTATCAATTTGAATTTTTGCAAATTTTATGCTATAATAATAGTATTATGAATGAAACTAAATTCCAGATTGACCAGCAGATTGTTTACCCAAGTCAGGGTGTTGGAAAAATAACAGAGATTTTTGAAAAGACTTTCCGTGGTGCACCAATGATGTACTACAAGATTTACATAGAAGCTTCAGACATGATTGTAATGGTGCCTGTAAATAAGGCAGAAGAACTTGGAATACGCCCGATTGTTTCTTCGGATGAAGCCGCTGCTGCATTGCAGTCTCTTTCAGATGAATTTGAACCGATCACTTCAGACTGGAAGCTCCGCTATCAGATGAACCTTGATCTTCTAAAAAAGGGAACGATTGCTGACATTGCAGCAATCGTACGCTGTCTTTACAACCGAAGCAAAGTAAAAGAACTTCCTATACTTGAACGCAAACTTTACGATCAGGCAAAAAAACTTCTTGAAGATGAAATTTCTATTGCAATGGGCGTAGATGTAAAGGAAGTCGAGTCTCAGATCCATGCTAAACTTGAACCTCCAGGATCAACACCAAAAATCAAGCACATCATTGATGATTTTGATGACGAAGATGACGATCTTATGAACGACGTATCAGATTCAAAGAAATCAAGTCAGGACAAAGACGACGACTCTGACGAAGATGACGATAGTGAAACAGAATCAGCAGACGACGATTTTGACGACAGCGATGACGACGAATTCTAATCTTAAAATTGCATTGATTATTGCTGCAGCCGGCACGTCTACCCGAATGGGACTCGGCTGCAAAAAAGAATACCTTCCTTTAGACAATGGTACAGTACTTTCTGCGGCTGCAAAGGCATTCCTTAAAGCCGCAGAAATTCATTCGCTTACTGTAACAGTTCCTAAAAACGGCAAAGCAGATGCCGAAAAAGCGCTTTTTACTGATCCTGAAATCCATTCACTTTTAAAAGACATTCATATAAACTATGTACAAGGTGGAGACACACGCCAAAAAAGCGTCTACAACGCCCTCAAATCCCTTTCCAACAGCGGTGCCGATCTAGTTCTTATTCACGACGGAGCCCGCCCCTTTGTTACAGAACAGATTATCCGGGACACAATAGAGGCAGCCGCAAAATACGGAGCTGCCGTTCCTGGCCTGACTCCTGTTGATACCCAGAAACAGATTGATTCAGAAGGCTTTATAAGTCAGCATCTTCTGCGCAGTTCTCTTTCCGCTGTTCAGACTCCGCAGGGCTTCCGCTATGCAGAACTTCTTCAGGCTCACGAAAAATGCCTTCAGGACGGCCACGAATACACTGATGACACTGAAATTTGGGGAAAATACGCCGGCAGGGTAAAAGTCGTTCCCGGAGACTCAAAAAATAAAAAAATCACATATTCAGAAGACTATAAAAGAGAAAACGATACTATGAACATAAATATAAGAACAGGTTTGGGCTACGACCTTCACAGATTGGTTTCTGGAAGAAAACTGATTATTGGCGGAGTAGAATTTCCGTTTGAAAAAGGCGAAGACGGACATTCTGACGGCGACGTACTGCTTCACGCAGTAACAGACGCACTGCTTGGTGCAAGCGGTATGGGCGACATAGGAAGTTATTTCCCGCCGGAAGAACCAAAATGGAAAGATGCAGACTCTGCAGAACTGCTCCGTACAGTTTGGAAAGACATAACCTCTGCGGGCTGGATTCTTGTAAACCTTGACTGCGTATTAAAACTTGAAAAACCGAAATTTCTGAACCGCAGACAGGAAGTAATTGAATCCATCGCAAAAATTCTTTCCGTTGAATCTGACCGTGTTTTTGTAAAAGCAAAAACCGGCGAAAAACTGGATTCAGTAGGATCAGGAAACGCCATAGAAGCATGGGTTTCCTGTCTGCTTTCAAAAGCCTAGTAAATTACACAGACTTTCTGCTTTGGAACTTTCCCGGTGAGGATTCCGTTTTTTACAGTAAATTTAATCCCATTTGCCCTATCTTTGTATATTCCGTCTGCGAACGCAAGAGACACGGAAACCTTTTCAGCCTTTGATATATTTGTATTGATAATTACAAGACCTTTTTCTCCGCGCTTTATGATAAGGACAGAAGTATCATCTCCATTCAGAAGTTCTTCCGGCTCACCAGCCATGGCCGTACGGAATTTGTTTACAGCAACGACTTCCGGGTGAAAGTATTCGTCATTTCCGGTTTCGCCGATTTTAGAAACACCCGGAAACTGAACTGATTCAGCCCCCTTAGGTCTGTTAAAAAACAGTGGAGTTCCGCCAGAGCGGGCACAGATTACCGCCCAACCTTCCCTCAGCTGCGCATGAGACAGCCAAGCTGACTCGCCCTGGTTCGCATAAGTATCGTGAGATTCAACCCATGTTACAATATTTTGAGGTGCCGCCGGATGCTTCCAATCTTTTAGCCCCTTTGCACTGAGCTTGGAATTCCTTAAAGCACTGCGAAGAACGCTTCCGTAACTGCTTGCAACAACCGGCATTAGTTTTCCGTAATCACCTTCCCGCGCATTACCGCCCTGAAGAACTTCTCCATAAATAAAAAGCTCTCCGGCACGGTGCATAAACTTTCCATTAAGCGGTTCATGACCGAGAAAAACCGGCCAGAAATTGTTCTTCGGACTGTATTCGTCTTTTGGATCATCAGGGAGACCGATGTGCTTCGCTGTATCATAGCGGAATCCGTCCGCACCACAGTCAATTACGTCATTTACGTAATCCATGTAATACTGTTGGAAAAGCGGATTTTCTGTATTTACGTCAGGGAGTCCGCCCATCTGTGCAGTCGTACATTCAAGGCGGTTTTCATAGCTTCTGATTCCATGATTGTTATTTTTGTGATAAAGCTTGTCAAAGCCGCCGACAGCATCAATAAAATCTTTGGAAATTTCTTTTATACGAGGAGTTGTATGATTTGGAAGCACGTCAACAATTACGCCTATTCCAAGTTCATCAGCCTTTTTACACATCGAAATAAAATCATCGCGGGTTCCAAGCTGATAATTGCCGAGCTTCCAATCTGTAGGCTGGTAATGATAGTACCATTTGCCGTTCAGGTCTTCGCTCATAAGTTCAAGTCCCCCGTAGTCACCGACAAGACATGTATTTGCCGGAGATGTCTGAACAGCGGCAAAGCCAGCATCCTTGATTTTAGGCAGGTTTTCTTCTATTGTCTTAAATGACCAGCACCAGGCGTGCAATATAGAACCATTCTGAATGTCAGATCGTGTCTGGGCAAAAAGTGCTCCAGTACAAAATAAAACAAAACAGCTTAAAATAATAAGAAATCTTTTCATGCAAAGAATTATACATTATAACTTCAGCTGTAACAAATAAAATAAATAAAAAAAGACTTTGAATTCTACAATTTTCAGAACCCAAAGTCTTATTGATCTTGTATGAACAGAATATCGAATTTCAATACACCTAAATAAAAACAGAATTCAAAGCCTTAGTCACGGGAATCGTCTTCCAGCTCAAGGATAAGCTCAACTTCGCTTTCTGTAAGATTCAGGCTTTTTGATATTTCTGGAATTTTCCAGCCCTGACGAACCAAAAGTTTTACCTGTTCCTTTATATTCGGAGTTACCCGGTTTGTTTTTACCGAAGCCTTAGAGGTTTCTTTCTGAGCCTGAGCAGCAGTAATCGTCTGCAAAGTCTTAAACTTCTTGTCTATTTCCGCGTTAAGTTCCTGAAGACGCGCCTCTGCATGGCCGATACCTGTTCTTGCTGACTGAATGCTTTCAACACGACTTTCTGCATCATCAAAAATTGAACTGAGGTTATTAAGCTTTTCTGCAGCCTCTCCGATCTTTGGTCCGTTCTTAAGCAGTTCATCTACATTTCTCTGGACATCACGGATTTCCAATGGAAGTGATTCTGCCTGACGTGAACACGCAGAAAGTCTGTCTTCCAAAGCCTTAAGATTTTCAAATGAAGAATCTACATCTTTAAGAACTCGGTCAATTACTTCATTCTTCTGTTCCAGACGATCATAACGTCCGGAAATAGAAGCCAATGATTCCTGAAAATCACGTACCCTAACTTCCATAGTCTGAAGATCATCATGCGTTGTATTAAGCGCGCGGATTTTTTCATCTATCGAACTAGAAAGTTCAATAAGCTTGTCATACCGTTTTGCAATAGAATCAACATTTGACTTTTCAGATTCAAAATCGGAAATCTTGTTTTCCATGTCGTCTTTCATGCGGCAGATCTGGTTATACTGGTTAGTCAGATCAAGGGCAACCGACCGGAAATCTTCAAGGCGTTCAAAATCATCATCAAGGGCTTCGATCTTTTCATCAAGAACCTTTTTCATCTGATCCGCTTTTTCATAAACCGACATCTGAGAACGTATGCTCTGAAGCTCTTTCAAAAGCTCACTCATCTGAGTCTGCATTGCAGTTGAATCGCCCTGCATTTTCATAACTAGCGCAGACTGTTCATTACGGCTCTTCTCTGAAAATGCCTGAATTTCGGAATTAAGCTCCTGCATCTTGCGTGCCGACTCTGCATTCTGATTTCGAACACGCTCTTCTGTATCCTGAAGCATCTGCTCGTACATTTTATTGAGCTGCACAACGATATCTTCTGAACGTTTTTCATAAGCCTGCACGCTTTCATCTGTTTTTGCCGAAAGATCCGCTGCTTTTCTTGAAGCCTTATCAACAAGCTGCTGATATTCATTTTCTACGTACTGCTCAGCATCTTTAACCTTATGTAAAGCCTGTTCCTTAAGTTCTTCAAGTTCAGAACCGAACATTACCTTTGATTCATCAAGCTGGTGCTTAAGCTGCTGTTTCCATTTATTGAATTCGCCAAGCGCAGAATCAATTGAAGAAGCTCCAAGTTCCTGACGTGATTTTACAGAATCCTCAAAGGCTGAAAGATCAGCCAACATCTGTTCCTGGATTTTTCCAAGCTGAGTATCGATATTTTTCTCGGCCTTTTCTACAGAAGTCTTAAGAATGTCATCTGTCTTTGCATCAGCGGCATCCACTTTTGATTGGATTTCAGAAGAGAAAGATGCCATAGTCTGTTTTATTTCTCCAAGCTGAGCATTCACAGAATCCTGCAAAGTTTTTATTTCCTCATCAACTCGGGCAGTCTGATCATCATTGCGCTTTTGAAGGGCTGCAACCTTATTCTTAAGATTTTCATTATAATCATTTTCCAAAGAGCGTCGTTCATTTTCGTATTCATTCGTAAACAGAGTGATTTTTCCATCGAACGAATTCTTCCATTCTGCAAGTTCATCGTTGATCTTGTCGCCGCGAGTCTTAAGGTCGCGGTCAAATATTTCTTCGAAATCCTTGAGCCTGTCGCTCATATTTCCAATCGCCGTCTGCTTAAGTTCCTCAATCTTATTTTCAATCACACTAAGATCGCTTTCCAGCTGATCAGAATTCTTCTTAAGGGATTCGGCAAACTGCTCATGGCGTTTCTGCTGTTCTTCTGTAAACTGATCGAATGTCTTCAAAACCTTTCCGCTGACTTCTTCGTACGCAGCTTTAAGATTCTTTTCCAGGAAATCAACATCGCTGCTTCCGGCCTCTATCTTCGACAAACGGTATTCAATGTCTTTTTTATAAGCGGAAAGCTGTTCATCAACGCCTGAAAGAGCAATGTTCTGCTGTTTTTCGCAAGCCGCCTGAATTTTTCCTGCTGATTCAGCAAGCATATTGGAAAGCTCTGTCATCTTGTCATTTGTCACAGAACGGAACTTTTCTATCTGCTCATCAATCTTGGAAACCTTTTCATTGAGTTCCGGCTCAACGGAATCAACCTTTGAGAGGGCTTCATCACATTCATTTTTTACACGCGCCATTGTATTTTCAGCAGTCTGAACAGATTCCTGTACATCACGGGAAACAGCGTTCAGAGTATCAGAAAGCTGATTCTTTACGTTTTCAATCTTTGACTGAATTTCAGCATTATATCGTTCGATATTTTCTTCGGCCTTACGAGTAAACTCTGCATAAGCAGCAGCTTCCTGTTCTTCGGCTTTACCAACTGCATCTTTAAATAACTTGCTGTATTTTTCCTGAACATCTGCAAACTGAGTTTCCAAAGTCTCCTGATTCTTTGAAAGCCGTTCTGCAGAATTTGCTGCCTGCGTCAGAGAATCCGAAAGTTCATTTCGAAGTGAGTCAATACGACTGCGAAATTCCTCACCCAAAGAATCAATCTTATCAGTAATTTCTGTGCTTATTCCGCCCTGCTGCTGACTATAAATCGAACGAACTGCTTCAATTTCATTGGAAATGCGTTCTGTCGCAGTATTATATTTTGTTTCAAGTTCATTCAGTTTTGTACTAAATGAAGAATCTGCATCCGCAGCTTTTTTATTTACTACATCATAAGCTTCATCAAACTGGCGCTCAAGCTGAAGAATCCTGTCATCATTTTTACCGTCAATCGAAGCAAGCATCTGGTCGTATTTCTCATGTATAGTTTTTACAGAAGTCTTATATTTTTCTGTAAGCGCATCCGTATAGCGTTTAGAATTTTCTTCCAAAGAGGTTATGTTCTGCTTTGCTTTTTCATCTGCCGCAGTGATTTTCTGAATTAGTTCAGCAATACGTGTGTCACTCTTTCCGTTTACAGATTCAAGCTGCTTATTGTATTTTTCTGTAAGAACAGAAATGCGTTCTTCAAATTTAGCCGCAAAATCATCGACATGCTTCCGGCATTTTGCATCAAGATCCGTAAGATTTGTCTTCATATTTGCAACAACATTGCTGGTAGAATCTTTAAACGTCTGCTGAACTTCTGTTGTTTTTGCAACAAGATTTTCTGCCATTTCACTTGTCTTTGCTGCATATTTTGCAGAAAGCTCATGATATATCTGATCAAATTTTTTGTTGAATTCAACATTTTTGTTTTCTGCATCAGTTGCAACTGCTGTAGAACGAGTTTCTATTAAAGTACTGACTTCATCAAGTTTCTTTTCAAGGTCGATTTTTGCCTGAGCAATCTTTTCGTTCGTATTTTTAATGAACGTCGCAGCCCGCTCATCAGAGTCTTTTTTCAACTTAGAAAATGCTTCATCTTCCAGTTTTGCCGCCTTTACCGATGCATCTTCATAAACTTCATTTATTTCCCGCTGGAAATCCGACATTGTTTTCTTTGCATTTTCTTCTATTTTTACAAGATCATTTTTAATCTGAAGACCATGATTGTCGTATTCCGAAAGCAACTTGTTTCCGATCATTTTAAGCTGCTCGCCGTTTTTCTGCGCAAAATCAGCAGAAATTTGCGGTATGCGTTTTTCAAGTCCGTCAATATATTTTTTTTGATCCGCAAGTTTTCCCTGAACAGCATCTATTACCAAAGATTCCTTTTTTACAAGCTCAAGATTTTGTTCAACTTTCGCGGTCATTGCCACAAGTTCATTTATTACTTTTTCATAGGATTGAATTTTCTGTTCTATTGAGCGAACTGCATTAGTATCAGAAGAAAGATCATCTGTCATCTTCTTGAATTCCAATATTTGAGATTCAAGACGCTTTACAGCAGCAGACGCCTGCATATTTTTTGTTTCAAGATTGGCAGAATTAGACGTAAGGTTCTTTTCAAGTTCCTGGAATGCTTCTTTTACTTCTCCAAGACGCTTGTCTGCATAACGCTTTACTTTTTCCAAAGAATTATTTTCCTTGTCAACCATGTGCAAGGCATAAGAAATTCCGGCTGCCACCGCAGCAGATAAAAAAAGAGTTAAAATCGTCATTTATTCCCACCCACTTTTATTTACTTTAACACAATATCCTGTAATTGACGATAGTCAGAGAACGAAATATCAGCAAGTTTACATTTTCTGTTGAAAAGACGTTTTAAAGGCGGCAAAAGGTATGCACATTTCATGCCGGCATTTTTTGAGCCCTTCACATCGTACTTAAAACTGTTTCCAACATACAATATTTTTTCAGGTGCAACATCAAGAAGTTCTGCCATCTTAAGGAATGAATGAGAATCCGGTTTCAACGCCCCCAATGCCTCTGTTCCAAGAATTACGTCACAATAAGGCTTGACTCCCCATATTTCTCCTTTCTGCTCCGGAGGAAAATCCGAAAGCAATGCAATCTTTAAGCCGGCTTCCTTGAATTTTTTAAAGGTTTCCGGAACGTTCTTGATGCATGGCATATTAACGAAATACTTTTTTAGGCCTGTATAAACAATATCATCAAGTTTTTTACAGGCCTTTTCGTATGAACAATGCATACGGAGTGCCATTTTTTCTGCCTGAACTCTGTTAAAATCATCTAAAGGCTTCAGACCATGCATTTCATGACGCGTAAGTCCGTAATGCAGAAAAAATATTCCATGCGAAAGATAATGAAAAATCGCAGCAATATGGATTCTCCATTGCTCATACAATGTTCCATCTATATCAAATGCAACAGCTTCTATTTCTCCAAGATTTTCAATAACCACGTGTTCTCCAGTTCAAAAAAATCAGCGCTTAATAATACTATAATCAAAGTTTGCTTGTCCATCGTAAGAAGCCGGAACAAAACGCCATTTTGAAATTTGTTCACGGATTTCCGTCTGTACCTCAAGAGGCAATGCCGATGCAGGATGGAACGAAATTCCGCTTGCCGGCACATTGCCGGAAGCCATAATACGGAACGAGATTCTAACACCCATTCGCGAACCGTCTATAAGCTTTCCGGCTTCTGGCGAAAGCGTAATTTTTGGTTCTTTAGGATCGAGTAAAGCTCTTGCAGAGCCGTTTTCCAAAGAAAGTGAGAATTTACCGTCAGTGGATTTTGCCCTTTGCACAGAAATTTCTGCGCTAAGTCCGTTGCCTATGTTCTGACTGTAAGTAGCAGCCACTACGTTTGCAAGCATACCGGCCGTTCCGGCAGAAACAGAATCTTGTCTTGAAGAATCTCTTGAATCTTCTGAAACGACTGCACCAGACGAAGAATCTGCAGCCGTTCCTGCCGAGCCAGACAATGCGGAAGCGCCAGAAAGTGCCTTTACATTTGCATCCGGTGAATTAACCGGAACGCTTCTTGAAACAACAGCATCATCAGCGAACATGCTGTCATCAAAATCAGTCTTAGGCTTGCCAGACATCTGCTGTTCCATAAGTTCTTCAACAGACTTTTTATATTTAATATCCGCCTTTTTAGGCTGCTCAACAGGCTTTGATTCTGCCGTGTTTTTCGGCGCTGTCTGAACAGACTGCTGACTTGCTTTTTCAGGAATCTTTTGCGCAGCTGGAGCAGGCTTATTTTCGGCCGACTTAGCCGTCTCTTTTTTTGCAGGAGATTTCTGAGTCTGCTCAACAGGCTTTTTTGCAGCCGGCTTTACAGATTCCTTTGTTGTCTGCGGAACCTCCGCTCTTTGCCGCACATTCTGTTTTGGAACAGCGGATTCCGATGCCTTTGCGCTGTCATCTTTTATAAGCGAAGGATTCGTTTTTTCAGATTTTTCTGTTTTTGTAATTTCCGGCGAAGCAAGAGTTATTTTTACCGTATTAAATTTTGGGGGCTTTTTGAAATACGGAGACACGGCCAGAAATACAATTATCAGTATCCAAAAAAGAACAGTCCCTAAAAGAGAAATCTTTATGCCACTTGCCTGAGTCTTATCCTCAGCATGAGAATCTAAAAATTGAGAAAAATTAGCTATTTTCTGCATCTACCGCTTTTCTCTTGTCCTTAAATTTACAGCCGCATATCCGTTTGCCCGAATAATATCGAACAATCTGACGATAGTTCCATTTGTAACTTCTGAATCGGCTTCAATCGTAATCGGAAATTCATTTCGCTTTGTTTTTTTTGTGTCGAAGTTATTCAACTCTTCACCTAAAGACTTAAAAGTCACCTTTTTATCATTAAACCAAAGCCCGCCTTTTTTATCAGCCGTTATAGTAATTCCCAAATTAGATGTACTTTCCGCCGTCGTACTTTCCGGCAAATTCAAAGAAATTCCAGGAAGCACCGCAAAAGTTGTAGAAACAAGGAAGAAAATAATAAGCTGAAATACAACATCCAGCATAGGCGTCATATCTACGCCAGCCTGAACACCTTTTCGTCTTGCTTTTAATCTCATTATTTTACTCTTCCCGAAAGTTTAATTACTACAGCAGTAACATTTGATTCCATTTCCGTAATGCGGCGATTCACACGGCTTACAAAGTAGTTATAAAAAATCAAAGATGGAATTGAAACTACAAGTCCGGCAACAGTTGTAACAAGGGCTTCTCCGATTGCTCCTGCAAGGAGAGCCGGATCTCCCATTGTTCCGCCTGCACCAAGGACTCCGAAAGCCTTAATATTACCAGTTACAGTTCCCAAAAGTCCAAGCAATGTAGAAATATTCGCAATAGTTCCAAGAGCTGTAAGAAGATGCTCGAAACGCGGAATAACAGCAGACATTTCTGCTTCCACTGCATCCTTCATGTCTTTTTCATCCCAGCGGCGGCAATCAAGAGCCTTTTTTATTACCTGAGAACATGGAGTATCTGCCTCTGCACAACTGACTGCTGCAGCCTGAAAATTTTCAGCATCAAGAGAACTGCGTAAATCATACATGAGCCTTGAATCCTTCTTTTTTGTCACATAAAAATAATAACAGCGCTCTAGAATTATAAACGTAGCAATAACACCGCAAAGGATTATTGGCAGCATGAGAATACCGCCTGCTTTCAAACTGTCAAACATTTTACAAACCTCTTTATTTCTTTATTTAGAAGAAAAATCTAACTTGCACGGAAGCCGTTCCGCTGCGTTCTATATAGTCGCCTGCATAAACACGTTCGCTTCCAGTTACTAATTTTACAACATCATCTGCGGATACCGCAAGCATAACTGCATTAGTAAGCCTGCAGAAAAGACTTAAATTAACATCAGGACATTTATCGTCAGAAGAACCAACATATTGGCGGCACAGACCTTCGAATCCAACGCGGGCATTCTTATCCTGTAGAGAAACGCGGAAAGAAAGACAGCTGCGCGATTCAAGCTCCGGCACATCAACCCAAAAATGTTTCCATCCGGCAGAAAAATTAAGAGCCCTTATATGAAATCTGAGCGCAACATCCGAATTAATCTGAGTGAGTACGTTTTCGTCATACAGATATTGACCAGCAAGCATATATTTTTTTTCATAATCAGGTTCCCAGGTCCCGTTATCGTAAGCGGTAGTCCTGAATTCACCACCGAGTGCAACTGTAAAGACATCCCTTACAGGAAGGGCAAAATCAAGCCGACCATACCAATCACTTGATTCAGAAGGAAGCATTTTCAGAGCAGAAAAACAGAACTTGCGTTCAAGCATTTCAACTTTAGGAAGATATGAATCAATTCCTCCCTTTAAAGAAAGAGCCATCTGACGTTCAGACAAAGGAGTTCTTACCGAAAGATCCGTCCCCACTGTGAAAGGAACAACAACGGCATTACTTCCAATTTCATTTCCAATTATCGCAGCAGAAGACCCATAAAGATTTATGAAATGGTTGCTCCAACCAAGAGCAATGCCAAAATCCCCTCTGTGAATCGTACGGGTACCTTCAAAAGAATTCTTTATATCATGCTCCATATCATAGGAAGCGGAAACTTCCGTATAGAATTTCTTTGTATTTTCAAAGCGGAATTTAAGTTCCGGTTCAAGATCAAGGAAAGCGACATTGCTTAAATAGCCTTCAACCTCAGGAAAAAGCACATTTATTGAATTGTATTTAGTATATGCCGCAGATTTTGCAGCTGCAGTCATATCCGAAAACTCAACAAGCCTTATAAAATCAAGTGATTCCGGAAGATACCTGTTCGTTGTTGAATACCGCTTGTACCATGAACCTTTTGTATTTAAATTCATGCTGACTTCTTTATTGAACCTGACAGTCAAGTCAAAACCACCGTTAAGCTTGTCTTTTGAAACATCTGTCATCCCCGGGATTCTGTCCTGAAAGCCGTTTCCTTTGTTTTCGTAAGAACCTACTAAAAACAGGTCCATTTTATCAGAAGAAAAAGCCTTTTCGGCATAAAAATTCGTTTTCCGATCAAAATAACCGCTTGTAAAAGAATGACCGGAATAACCGTTTGCAGTCTCATGAGAAAAAGTAACTCGGAACGGATTTTTTCCTGACTGGCGGTAAAGCGAAAAGTTTCCAATTATATATCCAGGATAACCGGCACCAGCAGTTCCCGAAGCATAAATATTTTTCTTTGGATTACCGGAAGCAGCAACCGAATCGACGTTGGGAGAAACAACCTCGCCCGAATCTGGAAGCTGAGGAAGGATTTCTTCATTTTTATTTGACTGCGGCAAAACCTGCGAATAATCAGGAACAGCACTTTTTCCTACTTTTGGTGCACCGCCCGAAATTACGGTAGATACATCCGGCAAAGAAATTTCTTCTGATTCATCCGCATTCTGCTGAGCAGCAAAAGGCAGACATGACAGCGCAAATGCCAGAATCAAAAAACTATTTTTCATTCTATTCATATTCTATTCCAAACTCCTTAGTTATCAATTTTCACGGCCCCTGCCTGAATACTAGATGGATACAGCGACTTTATTGTCCGGGCTGTTTCGTTAGCATCCCCTATCAGATTTGCCGCAATAAAAGCGTCATATGCACCGTACAATGCTGCAGCAGCAAGTTCATTTTTTCCGTTCATCCTATAGTATTCTGCGGCAGAAAGGAACATTTCTGCACTCAGCTTATTCCTGTTTTTCAATCTGTATGCCTGCCCAAGAATGTCTGCATTTTGAGCAGCATAAAAGCTTTCTGTTTTCAGCGATTTTTTTTGAAGCGGCAAAATCTGTTCTGCCAGTTTTACAGCTTCATTTGCGGTAGCGGTTGATTTTGCATAAGCGACCGCAAGTTCTGTTCCGGCTTTTCTTCCAGCCGCAGAATTATTACCGCCCGCATCCCTGTATGTATTTTCCAGACGTACGATTTCTTCGTTTTTACCTGAAGCAAGTTTTTCAAGATCAGAAACAATGGCGGCAATTCCGTCATTACGAGCCTGCTCCCCGAACTTTTCAAGAAGGAGAGAAGCGTTTTCCAAGGCGTTTTTATACTTCCCTTCTGAGCGATATAAATCCACAAGTTTTCTTGCAGAAGCATAGACATAAGTACTTTCTGGGAATTTTTTTACCAAAGCCTGATACTGCAATATTGCACGGCTTTTATTTTCAAGCTTATCAAGACATTCTGCAGAAAAATACCAGCTTGATTCAATATACGAACCGCCCGAATATCTTGAAGAATACTCCGTAAAACGTTTAAGAGCAGCATCGAATTCTCCAAGGGCAAAATACATCTCACCGCGCCGGTACATAGCTTCCTCTGCCATTCTTTCTGAACCAAAACGGTCCGCTATTTCTTTATATTTTGAATCAGCAAGAGCGCTTTGCTTAGTTTTTTCATAAATCTGCGCCATTGCGTAAAGGCTCTTCATTCCAAATGAATTTTTCTGTTTGGAATATGAAGAAAGCAGATTCAAAGCCTTTTCATATTTACCTGCATCAGTATAAATTTCCGCGCATAGCAGAACAGCCTCTTCCTTATTCTGGGCATTAACCGCAGACCTGACAGCAGCATCCGCCATGTTGATTCCGCTTTCAAATTTTCCAAGTTGAACGGCAGCGTTTGCAACTGTCATTTCGGCATTCCACAAAAGTTCGTGGGAAGGATATTCCGCAATAAACGACATAAGATTTTCAAATGCCTGCGAAAACTTTCCTTGTCTGTACTGCGCATAGCCCTGATAGAAACGCGCATAAGAGACTGCTTTTTTTTGAGATGGATCTTTTTTATCTACGTTCTTAAGATACAATGCAAAATTATCTTCAGCATAATTCCAATTCCACGTATTGAACTGAGCAAGCCCAAGAATATATTTTCCTTCATTGAGCCCGCATTTATTTGCTTCAATCTGGGCTTCCCTATAACGACCTGAAAGAATCAGAACCTTTGCATAATTAAGACGTTCTTCTGAAGTCATTGCAGATTTTTTATCAGAATTACCGTAAACCCCGGCAGCTTCTTTAAGCTTTTGCTGACGGGCAAGCGAAAGAGCATAAAGTTCGTCATCCCTGCCGGAAAGAAGCCTTGCAGAAGCAGCATAATCACCCGTTTCATACTGAGCAAGAGCAACATAGTAATCCGTAAAAGCATCAGAACATTCTATCTGCTCTGCAAATTTCTTTACATCATTCCAATTTTTCTGAAAAATCGCATATTTTACACGAAGTTTATAATACGAATCAGAATAATCCGCATTTTCAGTAAGATTCCGCGTGGCAAATTCCTGTGTAAGATACGAATCGGCGGCAGCAGCAGACTCTGTGGTAACAGGCTTTCCTGCTTTTATTTCTGCACGGTACAAGACAATAAGCGGTTCCATTCCAGCCAAAGGATAGTTTTCCGCCTCATCAAAATATGAAAGAGCCTTATTAAAATCATTATTATTAAATGCATCCGTTCCAAGTCGTGTCCAGAATTCTGCAAGCAGTTCAGGAGAATCCTTCAAGGATTTTTGTGCATTCTGAAGCACAGCCCCAGGTTCTTCGCCGACTTCGCTTTTATGGGCAGAAGAAACATTATATGCTTTTTTTAATGCCGTAGCCGCCAGAGCTCTTTCTCCGCTTTCCAGAACCTTACAATATAGCTCATAAGCTCGACGGTATTTTTTTTGCAGCGCAAAGGCATCACCGGCATATTCCGTAAAAACATAATAAATCCTAGGTTCAAGCTGCTCCTTTGAAAACTTGGAATAAAGGGATATCGTTCTTTCCGGTAAACCGCTCCGATTGTAAGAATCAGCAAGTTTTAAAAGCGCAATGGAATAATCTTCAGACGAAAAGGCTGCGCCATTTTTTATAATATATTCATAATTTGGAACAGCATTCTTAAAAATTCCCGTCTTATAATAAATATTCGCAGAATTAAAAATTGAGGGAGCAAAATAGACTGACTTTTCACCGCCGTATCGGCAGTATTCAAAATAACAGGACAACGCTTCATCATTTTTTGACGTAAGTTCGTAAGTTCTTCCCAGCCAATACAATGCAGGCATAAGCACATCTGGCTGATTTTCCATTTTAACCGCCTCGACAAGAACTTCAAGAGCCTTATCTGTCTGACCAAGACGAACCAGGCTTTCACCTTCTAGTAAAAGAGTTGCACCTTTGTATGCCGACTCCGGAAATTTCTTTACAAGAATTTCAGCGTTCTGCACAACACCTGGATAAAATCCGCTCTTATAAGCAGAATTGACTTCAGAAAAAAGCCATGCATCGGTTTCATTTGCCGCACCAAAAAGATTCAGCATGGAAAAAACAAGAAGAATAGAAACTACAATTCTTTTCATATTGAAATAATAATGATGAAAATGATTTAAGTCGAGATGTTTATATCAAGAGCAGACATAACTATCCGGCTGGGAAAAATTGTTCTGTGGCCTGACAGCGAGTCAAAGAAACAAAATCAAGGCAATAGCGGCTGTAGAACTCATCAAAAGAAATTTCCGAACCATCCTTGAATACTACGCACTTAAAACGCCCTTTGTCATCAAAATAAGGAAAAAATACACAACATTCGTTAAAAACTTTGACTTCGGGACTCTTACGGTCTGTTTCGCGAATTGCTCCGAAATAGAAAGTTTCTGGTTCTGTAACCGCAAGAATATAAAGCATGGACTTAAGACAATTAACCTGGTATCCCGAATTTTCAATGTATCCGGCAGAATTTATTATTCCTTTTTCTGTTATTTCAGCAGTAAATGGCTCTAACTTCACGTCAACGCCAGATTCATTGAAAAGATATGTTTTTCGATTGCGCACAGAAACAATTGCACTGGCAAGATTCCGTATCCAGTCCAATGTAAATGAAATAGCATAATTTTCGCTTAGAATTCCCTGAAATCCCACACTTTTGTAATCAACAGTAGGTAAAATCAGAGGTTCTCTTTTCAGGCGCCCGCCGGTAAGCGGTTCTGTAATTCCATCTGCAATCCATTTTAAAAATCCTGCTCCATTTACAGTTATCATATCTTTATATTCTGTAGAAACCGGCCTTGGTTTTCCAGTAGAAATGAACACCGGGTCCCCGTTTTCATCGTACATTGCATCTTCCACAGGAATGATTGAAACACATTTCTCACGGATTACATTCATCATCTGCTGGACAGAATGATAACCATCCTTATAAATACGGTTGTACTGCCACGGAAGCATATTTTCTGTCCAACGCACAACCTGCTCAAAAGAAGAAGAATAGAATCTTTTAAAAGGAAGCCCCGTAGGCACCCCCTTTGCAGCATAACATCCGAAAATCACATAATCACACAAAGCTATGCGGTCAAAAGGCGTAAACTGAACAAAGACTTCACTATCCGAAGAAAAATAATAACGTATTCTTAATGGTTTTCCAGTCTTTTTGTCGCGCACAAGAAGAAAACTTCCCGATGCATCTCCTGGATAAACATCCTGAAGTTCAGTGTCACGCCCCTTATCAGAATAAATGTCCACTTCAATACGCGCATGAGGAGCTACAAAAACATTGAATGTATCTTCTGTTTCTTCAAGCCGGATCTGAAATTTCTCACCGATAGAATTTGTTCTGACTTCAGGACGGTTCATCCGCACGTTCATTAAAGGAGCTTCAAACCATGACTCCACAAGACCTTCCCGGATTTCAGAAGAATCCGGTACGCCGAAACGATTATACAGCGCAAACAGGGGAAGAACTGAATAAATCAATGCAAACAAAGCAATCCCGAATCTCTTTTTCATTTTTCAACCCTAACTATCCATTCGATTCAACTGCAAGCGTAATTTCTGTTTGAGCGACTTCTGCCGGTTCAACAGGAACTTCTGAGCGGCTTACAGGTTCTGTATCAGTGAGACTCGAAGCACCTTCTGCAAGCTTAACTATAGGCCGCGTTGTAGTTCCGTCCGGATTTACAATTACGCCGTCATCATTTTCATCAGGATGCTTTCCGGCTGGTGCATTTGAAAGCAAAAGCTTTAATCGGTTCAACTGGTTTACTTCAGAAGAACCAGGATCGTAGTCGATTGCAGAAATATTTGCACCTGGGAATCGGCGGCGAAGCTCCTTAATCATCCCCTTACCGGTAACATGGTTTGGAAGACAGGCAAACGGCTGAACACAGGCAATGCTTGGAGCACCGCTGTGGATGAGCTCAACCATTTCGGCAGTAAGGAACCAGCCTTCGCCGGTAATGTTACCAAGCTGAACGATGTCATCAACACCCTTCATTAAATCGTAGATTGAACTTGGAGCGTCAAAACGGCGACTCTTTTTAAGATATTTCTTCATCTTGTTGCGGTAAAGTTCCAGGAACCATACAAGAAGTCGTGCATTTCGTTCAGTTTTCTTAGGGAATGCAAGTTCCTGATGACGGAAAATACCTGTTGCAAATGTATAGAAGAAGAAGTCGGTTAAATCCGGCATTACACATTCAGCGCCTTCCCGTTCAATTGTGCCGACAATATCGTTGTTTGCAGTCGGGTGGAATTTAACGAGGATTTCACCAACTACACCAACGCGCGGCTTTTTAATCGGCTTGAGCGGGAGATTATCAAAATCGCGGATAATCCCCTTCAAAAGTTTATTGTATCCAAGAATTGAAAGAGACTGAACCTGCTTTTCTGCGCGGGCAGACCATTTTTCATACAAGGCATTTGCACTGCCAGGAACAGCTTCGTACGGGCGTGTGCGGTAAAGAACGCGCATCAAAACATCGCCGGTAAGAATTGCCATCAAAAGCCTGTGCAAAAGGGTCGGCGTAACCTTGAATCCAGGATTTTTTTCAAAGCCTTGTGCGCTCAACGAAAGAACCGGAATATGTCCCCAGCCTGCGTCATTCAATGCGCGACGGATAAAACCGATGTAGTTTGTAGCGCGACACCCTCCACCAGTCTGCGTAATGATGAGCGAAACGTGATTCAAATCATATTTTCCAGATTCAAGAGCTGCAATCATCTGACCTGCAACAAGAATCGAAGGATAACATGCGTCGTTGTTTACATATTTAAGTCCAGCTTCTACAGCCTTTGGATCAACTGCATCGAGAACTACAAAGTTGTAGCCTTCTGCCTGGAAAGCCTTCTGAAGGATGCGGAAATGAATAGGCGACATCTGAGGTCCGATAATTGTATGCGAATACTTCATTTCCTTTGTAAATACCTGTCTCTGATAAGCAGCAGAATGTTTTACAGGCATCTTTCTGTGATGCCTCTGGCGTTCCTTAACAGCCGCAATAAGGGAACGGATACGAATACGAACGGCACCAAGGTTACTTCCCTCATCAATCTTAATAAGAGTATACATGCGGTTCTTTGAACGCATGATTTCATCAACCTGATCGGCTGTAACGGCATCAAGACCACAACCGAATGAAGTAAGCTGAACAAGTTCAAGGTCAGGCATTTCACTGACAAATGCACCAGCCCGGTACAAGCGGTTATGATAAACCCACTGGTCAATAATTCTCAAAGGACGTTCAATTGAACCAAGATGAGCGACAGAATCTTCTGTGAAGACCGCAAGCCCAAGAGCATTAATCATTTCCGGTATGCCGTGGTTAATCTCAGGATCAAGATGATAAGGGCGTCCAGCAAGGACAATACCGTTTCCACCGGCACGAATCATCTGTTCAAGAGCGTCTTCTCCGGCCTGCTGGCAGTCAAGACGGAATTTTTCCTGTTCTTTCCATGCGGCATCTACGGCGGCTTTTATCTGCTTTTCTGTAAGAGCCGGGAATTTTGGAAGCATTTCTTCGCAGAGACGTTCTGCAAGACGTTCCTTGTCATAAATCGGAAGGAACGGATCCATGTACGTAATAGAAGAATCTTGTCGGAGTTCATCCACGTTATTACGCAAAACTTCAGGATAACTTGTTACAATAGGACAGTTATAATGATTTCCTGCACCGGCATCTTCCTGCTTTTCATACGGAGCACAAGGATAGAAGATGAATTTTATACCACGCTGAAGAAGAGAAACTACATGACCGTGACTGATTTTTCCCGGATAACAAACCGATTCAGATGGAATAGTCTCAATTCCTTTTTCGTAAACATTTTTTGAAGAACGCTGGCTTAAAAGTACGCGGAAACCAAGCTTTGTAAAGAATGTAAACCAAAGCGGATAATTTTCGTACATATTGAGTACGCGCGGAATTCCGACATCACCCATTGGTGCATCTTCTGCTTTAAGCGGGACATAATTGAAAAGACGCTTGTACTTCCATTCAAAAAGGTTAGGCATTTTTTCACCGACATCGTCAACCTTTGTATTCTTTTTGTTAGAAGCATCAATAATATTACCTTCAACTTCAAGACCTTTTTCACAGCGGTTACCAGTAATAAAAGTACGAGTTTCTGTTCCCGTTGAGAATCTATTTATAGTAAGAAGACAGTTGTTCTGACATTTTCCGCAGCGACGGAGCTCAAGATCAACGTGGAATTTTTCAAGATCTTCAAGAGAAGCGATTCCTGATTTTAGTTCATGGCGTTCAGCCCCTACTGGCTCACCCGGTTTTGGAGCTGTAAGATCAACCCACTGGTCGTAGGCAATAAGGGCAGAACCGTAGGCACCCATAAGCCCCGCAACATCTGGGCGGAAAACTTCTACACCGGCAATTTTTTCAAAGGCACGGAGAATTGCATCGTTAAAGAATGTACCACCCTGAACAACAACCTTTGTACCGATATCACTTGCCTTGCGCAGTTTAATAACCTTGAACAGGGCATTTTTGATTACTGAATAAGAAAGACCTGCCGCAATATCTGCTACCGAAGCACCTTCTTTCT
>JAFOSK010000126.1 GCA_017392945.1 Treponema sp. | reverse complement strand
GTATAGCCCGTCTCCATCTTGGCCACATCGTTGGCCACAAGAGCGCTGGCCTGCATGGTAAGCGAGGCAATCTGTGCCTGAAATCTCGTCACGGGACTTGCAATCAGTTTGAAGCTCTGCCCATCTGTAGGAAAAATCAGTTCAACAGGTCAGCTTGAAATTAAGACAAACGTAGCAGAACGCTTTATGAGCCGCGTTTCCAAGAACCAGAAGGCAATCCTTACATTTGACGCATATCCTGGAAAGACATTTCCTGCAAAGCTTGTAGAAATTGATCCTATTCTTGACGTAAACACAAGAACTCTTGGAATCAAGCTTTTGCAGACTCCAAGTGATTCAAGACTTAGAGCTGGAATGTATGCACGAATCAGGCTTATTACAGATACAAAGAAAAATACAATTGTTATTCCTACCAATGTAATCGTACGCAGAAATGAAGAAGACATCGTTTACATTGTGGATACTCTTACAAATACCGTAAAGGCAAGCCCTGTAAAGCGCGGTATCCGTGTAGATGACAAGCAGGAAGTTGAAATGGGTATTACACCTGGTGATCTTGTAGTAATCAAGGGACAGTCGCTGCTTTCTGACGGTGCAAAGGTAAATGTAGTTTCTATTGTTGAATAAAGGGGTGTGTCTCGACGTCGTTCGATAACCGCGGGCTTGAAATCATCATAATATGGTCATTTTGACAAGTCCTTCGGAGGTACATCGACAGGTTCGGTAACCAGTCAGGGACTAGTCAATGGCCGATATTGTTATATATCCGTATTTATATTTTTTTGGAGAATTAGATGTCAATTTCTAAATTTGCTGTAAAAAGGCCTACAATGATTCTTATCATTTTTATGCTTTTGGCAGCGCTTGGTATTTACTGTACGGTAACTCTTCCGGTTGATATGTACCCGGATATGGATATTCCATATATCCTTGTATATACAAATTATTCAAACGCTGGACCGGAAGAAGTAGAAAAAAGCGTAACCCGTACGCTGGAAAGTTCGCTGTCCGGTGTTTCTGGCTTAAAGCACTGTAAGTCCCGCTCTCAGACGGGAACCAGTCTTATCATCATGGAATTTGAATTTGGAACCAACCTGGATGCGGCTTCAAATGAAATCCGTGATAAGGTCGATATGGTGCGTAACTATCTTCCTGACAATTCGGATAGTCCTATCATTTTTAAGATGGATCCGTCCATGATGCCTATTATGCATCTTGTTGTTACTGGAACACGAACTCCGGAAGAATTAAGTTCCTATGTTGATGATATTATTACTCCACGTCTTGAACAGATAGATGGCGTTGCTTCTGTAACTGTTGTTGGTGATAGAGAGAAGGCTGTAATCATAGACATTCCGCGCGACAGGCTTGACGCTTACGGACTTACTTTTTCAAGTATTGCTCAGACAATCAGCGTGCAGAACATTACAAGTTCTGGTGGTAGCATTGCACAGGGAGATTCAAACTATTCCATCTCTGCGGAAGGTACCTATAAATCAATTGAGGACGTAAAGAACACTGTAGTTTCGCAGCCACGTAAGGCTAACGGTGACAAGGTAGATGTTCTTCTGCGTGACCTTGCAAACGTTTACGAAGGCTACAAAGATACAACAAGTCTTGCTTTTTACGAAGACAAGCCGTCTATTCTTCTGCTTGTAACAAAGCAGTCCGGAAAAAACACGGTAGAAACTGCAAAGAGAGTACGCAGGCTTTTGCCGGAACTCAAGAATACACTCCCTGCTGATGTAGAAGTTGTAGAAACTGCAAACAACGCAGACGACATCAACAATACAATCATGACTGTAGTTAAGTCGCTTATGGAAGGTATTGTTCTTGCCGTTGTCATCCTGTACATCTTCTTAAGGTCGTTTAAGAGTACGTTTATCATTGCGCTTGCAATTCCAATGTCCGTAATTGTTACGCTTACGCTTATGTATTTCTGCGGACTTTCTATCAACATGATGACTTTGTCCGGCTTGCTTCTGGGTATAGGTATGCTTGTCGATAACTCAATCGTAATATTGGAAAATATTTTCAGCTACCGCGAGCGCGACGCAAAGCCGGAAGTGGCGGCTGTCCTTGGTTCAGAAGAAATGCTTGGCTCTATTACAGGTTCAACACTTACAACTGTATGTATCTTCCTTCCAATGGTCATGCTCAAGAAAATGCTTGGAATGATGGGACAGATGTTCATTGCATTTGCGTTTACAATCATCTTCTCTCTGCTTTGTTCGCTGGCTATTGCGGCTATTCTTGTACCGGTTCTTTCTTCAAAGTACCTTGTTGTAGGCAAGCCTTCTTCGGTAAAGAAAAATAAGATTGCGGCTGCATTTGACCGCGTAATGGGACGCTTCTTTGAACACCTTGATAACGGTTATGCAAACGGAGTACGCTGGGTTCTTCATCACAGAAAGCTTACAATATTTGCTGTTTTCGGTCTTTTTGTACTGTCTATTTACGGAGTGTCGGTTGTAGGATTTATCTTTATGCCGGAGGTTCCGTCTACTCAGATACTTGTAGATCTTACAATGCCAAAAGGAACTACAATCGACGTAACGCGCGAAGTTATCTATCAGATGAAGGAAAACGTATTGCCGGAGCTTAAGGGCGTTAAGTTTACGACTACGTCTGTTGGTGGCTCAAACATGCTTAGCAGTTCTTCGGATTCAAATACTGCGGAACTTACGATTACGCTTTATAACGAAAATGAACGCCAGCCGGGCTGGGATAACGAAGAATCGGCAAAGGAAAAGATCCGAAAGTATTTTAATGTATTCCCAGGTGCAGAATTTGTATTTGGTACAGGAAACATGAATCCAACAAAGTCTGCAATTGATGTAGTAGTAAGTTCAGACAATCTGGATATTGCCCGCTCTACAGCGCGGCAGATTCAGCAGCTTATTAAGGATCATGCTTCTGATTATGTAAATGAAACGACAATAGACCTTGAAGACGGACTTCCAGAGCTTAAGATCAACATGGATAGAAACCGCATGTACGAGCTTGGTGTAAACGCATATTCTGCAGGTGCGGAGCTTAATGCCGCAATCAATGGTAAGACAGCCAGTCGTTACGATGACCACGGTACACAGATTGATATGATTGTCCGTCTAGATTCTGCCGACAAGCAGAAGTTTACAGATCTTGAGCAGCTTTATGTTATGAACTCTTCAGGTCAGAGAATTCCGTTTGCAAGCTTCTCTCGCTACGAACAGGCACTTTCTCCGGTTCAGATCAGACGCGAAAGCCAGACCCGAACAATCCGAATTTCTCTTCAGCCAAAGAAGGGCTATTCTCTTGGTGTAATCCAGAAGAAGGTAGACAGCATAATCAAGGAAAACGTAATTCAGGATGAAAACCTGATTATCTCCTATGACGGTTCATACAAAGACATGGTAGAAGCAATTCAGAAATTTGCGGTTGTAATTATTATGGCGGCATGTCTTGTTTTTGCGGTAATGGCGAGTCAGTTTGAATCGTTTAGGGATCCGTACATTATCATATTTACAATTCCGCTTTCGTTCATTGGAGTTGTATTAATCTATCTTTTGACAGGAACAATGATGAACGTAGTTTCTGTTGTAGGTATGCTGGTTCTTGTAGGTACGATTGTAAACAACGGTATTGTACTTGTAGACTACACTAACCTGCTGCGTAAGCGCGGCTACAGTCTGGAAGAAGGCTGTGTAGAGGCTGCCCGCAACCGCTTGAGACCAATCCTTATGTCTACGCTTACAACAATTACCTCTCTTATTCCTATGGCGTTCTTCCCAGGAGAAGGAGGTCAGATGACTCAACCGATCGGACTTACAGTTCTTGGTGGTATGAGCTTTGGTTCACTTATGACGTTGTTCGTAATGCCGGTAATCTATTACATCTTTAATGCAAAACGGGAACGTAAGATTTTAGAGGAACGTGCAAAGGAAAAGCAGGACACTTCTTTCTTCGTTGGTTCTGAAATTGAAGAAAAGGAAACTCACAGAATCAGTTCCCCGGTTGAACAAAAGGAAGAAGCTATGGAAGAAACTGCCGGACTTACTGTTGAACAGGAAGCTGAGCAGGCTATAAAGAGCGCAGAAACAACGATTCAGAATGAGCGGATTGAGCAGGCAATAGAAGCCACAACGCTTAGGGAGACAGCCGAAAAGCCAAAGATTGTGCGGGTTCTTGCAGATAAGGCAAACACCAGCAAGACAAAATCCCGAAGAGCTTTGGCTGCTCGCTTAAAGGAACTTCAGCAGGCTCTTACAGATGTTTCTGAAATGATTATAGGTGACGACAATCAGGACGGTGAAAAATGAAACGTATTGAAATAGTAATGACACAGGCTATTGAAGTTGATTTTATGAATCTGTACGAAAAAGCTTGCCGTATCGCAGATATTAAGTGCAAGTTCACAAAGATTGATAACGTCATGGGTCAGGGAAATACAAATCCAAAACTTGGCGATGCCATCTGGCCGCAGCTTAATGTAATGTTCATTCTTATCATTGAAGATAAGTACGTGAATATTATACGTAACATCATGAATACCTTGCACAGCACTTACATAGGAGAAGGTGCAGCGGCATTTGTAAGTGATGTGGAAGAGTTGTAGAGATTGAAATTGCCTGGGGGTGAGTCTGTCGGCACGTAGGAGCACATTCCAACGTAAGAGTCGAAAGTTTCGAAATTCTGGTGGTTTCGACCCTTCGACAGAGCTCAGGGACCGCAGGCTCAACCACCGGGAGAAAGCGAAACCACCGGTAGAGAGTGAAAGCTCCGGGTGAAAGCGAAAGCTCTGCAGAGGCATTTGTTACTTAAACAGCGAAGTTCTGATTATTTTAATGTGGGTGGCGCGGCTTACGGAATAGAATCTTATTTCGCAGCTGTCGTCACCGTTGTTAATAGCCAGCTTTACAAGGGAATCACCCGTCTGTTTTGCGAGCATAAGAGGAAGTCCAAGAATCGTCTCGATTTTAGCAGGATCTTTTTCGTTCGGGATGGAAAATTCAATGGAATCGCCGTTCTGAATCGCGCTTTCAAGAAGACGGATTTTTCCTGTAAAATTTATGCCGTCTGCTTCAAGGATTTCTACCCGTACGGTTTCAGGATTCAGCTGTTCTTCTGTAAGGATTACTCTGCGGTTTATGCGGTTTGTAAGACCTTCCAGCTGCTGTTTTGTAAGCTCAAGACCTTCCAGTTTTTTTAAAAGTGAATTCTTAAATCCTTCTTCCTTTTGCCTGAATTCCTTTAGTTTTTTGAAAGCAGCGTTTTCTTCTGTCTTCTTTGAAAAAAGTTTTTTGCCTTTGCCTAAAATCGGGTAGTTTATGTTCTCTTTTTCCTGAACGGCAGTTTTTACCCTTCCCATAAAATCAAGTCCAGAAGACTTTATGAATTCGTCTGCGTCCTGTTCCAACGGGATGTTCAGCAGGAAAATTCCTGGTGCCAGCTTCATGTTTATGAAGGGTGCTATGCGCGGATTATTTTCGATTACGCGTTCAGTCTTTTTATCAACTTTTAGGACATAGCCCTTGTAGATTGCGGCGGACGAATATGAGTTCTGCCATTCATCTATTATCATTTCCAGGCTTTGTGGGATTTTGTACGGCGTGTAGCTGGAAATGCGCCCAAGAATTTGATCCTTAAATGATCCGCGGTCAAATGCGCGGCTTATGGATTTTCGTGTAATTTCGTACTCAGAGACAATGTTGCAGCTTTTTATGTTCATAAACTGTATGAGCGGAAGCAGATTGCTGAGCGGAAGACCCGGCATTATTGCAATGCTTGTGCCGGCGTTTACGTTAAGCGCGGTGGTTTTCAGCTCATCAGAAAGCGGAGCATCTTTTTTGGTAATCGGCTGGCCTGGCACAAAGACTGGTTCCCCGGTTTCTGTTTTTCCGCTCTGCACGAATATACCGAATGCGGCTGCGTTGTCGATTATCTGATCAACGAGCTGCCCGGAATATTCAGACGGAGCACTGCGGTTCATGTGTGCTTCCAGAATGCGCGAAAACCTGCCCTGAACAGGAGCCGCTTCTGCATCCGCTTTTCTGCTGCTGATAAGGAAAGCCATGCGCAGGATTGAGGAGCGGCTTAACCCCTGTTCCGGCAGGGATGCGGCAACGTCCAGAAGAAGCTGAGTCTGGGTTCGAAGTCCTTCGCGGCCAAGGCGGGCAGCTGCTGCAACGCTTAGGAAAGCGTACTGCTCAAGTTCTGAATTTTCTGCAAATATTTCAAGTCGGCTTTCGTCTACGCAAAGAGCCTTCTCTGTTTGTTTTACAAGCTTAAGATTGATAAGTCCTTTCAGAAGAAGAGGAAGGTATGCTGCTGTGTCTGGAAAAATTTCAGAGAGACGTTCCAGATCCTTTTTCTTAAGATCCGTATTGTTCTTGCTCATTTCCGGGTTTTCGTAAATGTAAGAGATAAAGCCTGCAATCACGCTGGTAGAAAGCGGTTCCTGAATGTTAAAATTACGTTCTGAGTAAACAGGTTCTGGAAGTAGTTTTTCAATATCAAGGTAAGGGGTAATCAGGTCTTCCAAAAGCGGATTCAGCTCTATGTATGCGGTTTCTGTTTCGTCCTTGTAGGTGTAGACAAGAAGACGTTCTGCAAGGTTCAGCAGTTCGGAATAAATCTCGCTGAGCGGATATTCGTTTGAGAAAAATTCTGTAAGCTTTTCTTTTGTGACCTTTTCTACAGAATGAATGACGGTCAGCATTTCAATGTCAAAGTCGTTCAGGTAGGAAAGAATGCGTTCGCGGTTCTGTTCCCTGCGCAGTATGGAGCTGAGCTGTTCTATGAGCTTGTCCTTGTTGTAAGGAGTGTGAATTTCGCCAATGTAGACCCGCATGATTTCAAAGAAACGCTCGTCATTAAGGGTCGCCATGGTTTCACGCCAGCGGATTATTCTTTTGATTTTCTGATCGTTTTCTGTCTGCTGCAATTAGTCATCCTCTTTTAATCAGGATAAATGCATTATAATGTTTGAAACACAGTAAAAATGTCATCTGTTAAAAAAATAGCTCCCAGTCGAAAAACATCTTTCAAAACCGTGCGCTAGCGCACTACACGCTGTTGTGCCTTGAAACCATACAGTTTGCCGCTACAGCGGCAAGCACAACAGAGTGTTTTTGAAAGATGTTTTCCTCCTTCGCGCTATTTTTTCATAGTTTTGCAAATTTTATATATCAAACATTATAAGCATTTGCCCTGCCTTAATTTATTCATTCCAGATACGACTGCTGGTCAAGCTCGCTAAGGTTGCTGCTGTCGGTATATCTTATGATTCTGTATGAATAGCCCTGCTCTGCAAGGAATTTTTGGCGGTTGGAGCCGAAGTCTTCCTCTACGGTGTTGCGCGTAATCAGTGTAAAGAAGCGGCTTGTGCGTTCCTTTGGGCGCAGGATTCGTCCTAGTCGCTGCGCTTCTTCCTGACGGCTTCCGAATGTTCCGCTTACCTGAATTGCTATGGAAGCATCCGGTAGATCGATTGCAAAGTTTGCAACTTTTGAAACAACCAGTACATGGATTTTTCCTTCACGAAAATCTTTGTAAATCTGGTCGCGTTCACTGTTTGGGGTTTTGCCTGTAATAATCGGTGCGCTCAGTTCCTTTGCAATGTCGTTCAGCTGGTCAAGATACTGGCCTATGACAAGGATTTTGTCTTCCGGATATTTTTTAATGAGTTCAGAAACGACTTCATTTTTCTTTGCGTTGATGCTTGCCATCTTGTGCTTTTCGCGTGCCGGGGCAACAGCGTATTCAACTTCCATGCTTTCCGGCAGGTCAAGGCGCACTTCTACGCATTCTGCGGTTGCAATCCAGTGGTCGCGCTCAAGTTCCTTCCACGGTACGTCGTAGCGCTTAGGTCCTACCAGACTGAATACATAACCTTCACAACCGTCTTCGCGCACAAGTGTGGCTGTAAGCCCTACGCGGCGTACAGCCTGAAGCTCGGCAACGACGCGGAATACAGGTGCCGGCAGCATATGGACTTCGTCATAAATAATCAGCCCCCATTTACGCTGGGTGAAGATAGAAAAGTGCGGGTACGGGCCGTCCTTTTCCGGGCGCCAGGTAAGAATCTGATAAGTTGCAACCGTTACCGGAGCAAGAGATTTGTTTTCGCCTGAGTATTCGGCAATCTGTTCATCTGTAAGGTTGGATTTGTCCTTTAGCTCCTGAATCCACTGGTGCACGGCAGAGATGTTTGTAGTAATAATCAGCGTACTTGTCTTAAGCATGTCCATTACGGTCATACCTACGATTGTCTTTCCGGCTCCGCAGGGAAGCACGATTGTGCCGAAGCCTGTTCCCGGCCCCTTGTTGCCTATGAGCGCTTGTGCAGCGTTTTTCTGGTATTCGCGGATTTCAAAGTTCTTTCCGCCGGCTGTAGTTTCCCTTAGTGAAAAATCGAGCGGCTCGCCGTCTTCCAGCTGAACTTCGTCCTTTATAGGCCACAGCGAATTTAACAGCACCTGCTTTATGGTTCCGCGGTCGGTAAGCTTAAGTGAGAAGCAGTATATCTTTTCGTTTTCTGTAAGTTCTGCTGGATTTTCTATGCCGGTTCCGTCATATTCGCACGGCTCCAGAAGCTTTTTTGCCTGCGGATTTGCTTTTATTTCAAGGTATACGTTTCGGTAGTCAGTTACTAAATACAGAAGCTGTTCTTCTACAGTTTTAACTGGTTCTGCCGGTGCTTCAGATTCAAGCACATCCTTTGTTTTAAGCGGCACGGCAATCTTTGGACCCGGAACAAGGCGCAGCTTTCCAAAGCGTCCTGCGGTTTCCCTGATCCACATTTCGATGTTCTGAGGAACGTCATAGCGTGCATATTTGTGAAGCACGGCAACGGCATCATCAGGTGTAAGGCCTGCGCTAGTAGCATTCCATAGGGAAAGCGGAGTAAGCCTGTATGTATGCAGGTGCTCCGGTGAGCGTTCCAGCTCTGCAAAGGGAATCAGGTCGTTGCGGCATTCATTTGCCAGAGGTGCGTGTACGTCAAGAAGAAGGGTTCTGTCACCCTGAACAATCAAAGGATTATCAAATTGCATAACAGTATATTTTACCGCATCGCAGGTACTTGCTCAATTGAGCGTGGATAAAAAGTCGGGGAAATGGCTGCGCCAGGATGCATAGGGGCGCGTAGCGCGTGCCGAACGAAGAGAGGTACCGACCGTGAGGGTAGCCCGGAGCAGCCTGTTACGGAAGAAACTGCGCTGAAAAAAATGTTAAGAAAATTTTAAAATTTTCTAGTTTTATTTTAAATCTATGATAGACTTTTAAAAATAGTCAAAAGAAGAGGAGATTTTGATGAAAGAGTTAAAAAAAATTGTTTTTTCAATTGCTTGTTTAATGAGCGGATTTTGTTTTGCTCAGACAGCAGAGGAGATTATTACAATTTTTACAGATCTGGACAGGGTACCGGATTACAACTATTCAACAATTTTAATCGACAACATTGAGGCTAACGGTAGTGTTGAACACATGTTAATCAAGCAGTATGGCGGAGGTGACAACGGTCTTAAGAATACTGTATTTGATTTTATTCAGCCGGCTTCTGCAAAGGGAACCAGAATCCTGCAGGCAGAAAAACTTGGTCGCGCTGATGACCGATGGGTTTATCTGCCGGAACTGCGCACAATCAGGCGTATTGCGGCTGCTGACCGTTACAAGTCTTTTGTAGGTTCAGAGCTTACTTACAATGACATGACTTTGCGCAAAATTGACGAAGATAAAAATGAAATAATTTCGCCTTCTGAAAATATTGAAGTTGGCGGGGTTCTCTATAATTGCTGGAAAATTAAGTCTACACCTATCAAACTGAACGAAGTTGAATACGGTTACCGCATTTCCTGGTTCGATAAAAAGACTTATATTCCTGTACGCACGGAATTCTACGACAAGCGTAATCCGGACAAGATGATTAAGATAAACGAAGTAGAAAAGCTTGAAATGGTAAAAGGCGTTACCGGCATTGAATACCCGCTCCGCCGCTCTACTCTTGTTACAAACCTTAATACAAAGCGCAAGAGCCGCGTTACTGTAAAGGATTTTAAGTTTGATGAAAAGATTTCTGATTCATACTTTAATCAGACATGGCTTGCTTCAGGTAAAGCAAAATAATTGTGATTTTGAGTTTTAACTATGGGTTGCTTTTGTAACGGGGTTAAAACTCAAAATTCAAAAAAAATAATTATTAATCGAATCATTTGAAAATTCCGTTAATGAAAATATGGATATTTTAAAGATTCGACGACGTTTATATTTAACAATATTTGCATTGAGTTTTTTTATGCTTGTGCCTGGCAGATGCATTGCGCAAAGTATCTCAGAAGCAGAATCGAGGGTTTACAGGGAAAAGCTTATTTCGGAAGCAAAGAAGCACGTTGGTGCTCCTTATGTAAGAGGAGCTGTTGGTCCTGATGCTTTTGACTGTTCGGGATTGATTTATACTGTTGCCCATGATTCGATTGCCAGGCAGTTGCCTAGGACTGTAAAGGCTATGTACAGTCATGTGCGTATTGTTCCTGATGATCAGAAAGAACCTGGTGACCTTGTGTTTTTCCGCACTACAGGGGACGGTTCAATTTCGCATGTGGGCTTATATATAGGCAACAATCAGTTTATTTCTGCTTTGAGCGACGGGCCTAATACAGGTGTTATTGTGTCTTCTATTAAAGAAGGCTATTGGCGCGGAAAGTATGCGGCTTGCGGTAAGTTTCTGCCTTCTGCTGGTTTGGAAGAGCATGGTTCCAGTTCTGTAAATGCAAAAAAATCAAATAACAATGAAAAGAAAAAGTCTGGTGAAAAGACGGCTTCTGCAAAGAAAAAAGAAAATGCTTCTGGCTCAAATGCCGGAACAGCCCGTACAGGACAGGATTCTTTTATGACTTATAATGGAGACGGTTCTTTTGCGGACCATATTGCTTTTGCGGGATACGCTACCACTGACTGGTCGCTGTTTACAGAAAAAAAATTCATGGTAAATTTTCGCGGCCTTTCGTCTGAGGCAGATATCATATACCGAGGAAGAATTCTTTCGCCAGGACTGGGACTTTTACTTCGCTGGAACTACGGTGTAGGCGCATTTCAGATGCCTGTGATTTTTTCACTTTATGCAGGAGAATATTTCAGGGCTTATGCAGGTCCGCTTTTTTCTTTCGGAGACTGCACTACTCCAGGTTCGGCAGACAGCATAAAAGCTTCTGTTTTTCCGGGTGTAATAGGAGTGACTTTTGCGGCTCCTTCGTTTACAAAAGGTGATCTTAAGGTTCAGCTTGTTCAGGATATATGCTATTCTGTTTATAATAATCCGTCTAATTCAGCACTTTCAGCGTTAAAGTCTGCATCGGCTGGACTGGAATTTTGTACGGGGGTAAGAATTGCATTTCCAATGTCTATGTTCAGAAAAAATTAATTCTGATCTGTTCTAGGTTTTCCTCTTTGGATTTGTTATTTTCTGCTGTAACTTAGATTTTTATTGGTTGTTGTATTTTTGGAGGAATTATATGTTTTTAAGAAAGCTTACTTCATGTATTGCTGCGAGTGCAATATTTTTGTCGGTTGCTCTGTTTTGTTCCTGTGATTGTAATCTTTCTGTTGTGGAAAAGAAAGGCGGCTACAAGGTAAGTTATTCTGCTGTCCTTGGAGCAGGTCTTTTAGATACTGTTGGTGCCCTTTCGGATGATGGCTCTAACGATGGAAGCGAAGTTATTTTTTCTCCAGAAGAAATTCAGAATGTGTTCAGGGATTCTGGTTTGGCTAATGTAAAGGTTGAATCAGTCAAGGCTGAAAGTCTTGCCATAGAGGCTGAGACTGCGGCAGATGCAGGAGATTTTATCTCTAAAGCTGGAATTATAAACGGGGATAAGAAATCTTTTTCTCTTTTGTTTACTAAAGAAAATCTTGCAGCGCTTTATGATGGTATGCCTGGCATGATGAAGTCTTATATTGATATGTTCATGGCTCCTGCTTTTTCTGGTGAAGAAATGCCGGATGAAGAATATATTGATCTGGTGGCTTCTGTATACGGTGAAGTTGTTGCAGAAGAGATTAAAAATTCAAAGATTAATCTTACTCTTACAAAACTTGATGGAAAAAAACAGAAGTATTCTGTGCGTCTGCTTGATCTCATAAATATAAAAAAACAGCTGGTTTATAAAATTTAATATGACAGAGAAAGAAACAGAAGAACGCTTTACTGCTCTTGAAATGAAGCTTGCCTACATGGAAGACTTTGTCAATCAGATTCAGGAAGTTGCAGTTGAGCAGGAAAAGACTATAGAATTGTTAAGGAAAGAAATAAAGCTTATGTCCGGTAAGATTCATGAAATGTCAGATCTGCTTGAAGGTGATATTCCGAACAGAAAGCCTCCGCATTATTAATGCAGATGAAATATTAATGCCATTGCTTATATGAAAAAGAAAATTATTTTTTCCGGGTTGCTGCTGATTCTGTCTTTTTATGTTTTCTCGCTGGAAGGTATTATGACCGGTCAGCGGGATTTGCGCATAGTAAAGACAGAGCGGTTTGATATAATTTATGCCCCTGAATCTGCGGACAGTGCAAAAATCCTTGTAGAACAAGCGGATGGCTTGTATTCGGAACTTGCACAGAAATTCAATATAAAAAATCATTTCAGAATGCCGGTTGTTGTTTCTCCGGCTATGGATAGTTTTAACGCGTATTTTTCTAGTTTTCCTTTTAATCATATTGTAATTTTTGATACACTGCCGGAACGGGATATGGCTGTATTTGCTGAAACGCTGTTAAATACGTTCAGACATGAACTTATACACGCTGTAACTTATAATGACAGAAATGACACTTGGTTTAAGATTGATAAGGCTTTAGGAGACGTATACAATCCCGCGCTGCTTACTATTACAACTGCATGGGCGGAAGGAGCAGCGGTCTCTTTGGAAAGTGAATTTGGCGAAGGACGCATGAACAGCGAATATCCGTTGCACATTCTTAAGCAGGCGAAGATAGACGGGTGTTTCCCTAAGTATTCGGAAATTCAGGGTGCGCGGGATGTTTATCCGTCTACTACTATGAGCTATATTTTTGGCGGTGCCTTTTGCCGCTGGCTTCAGCAAAATTATGGAATGGAAAAATATGCCGAATTTTGGTACAGGTCTGTAAACTTCAAGTCGTATACTTATTTTGGTTGTTTTAAGAAAGTTTATAAAATATCTATAGAAAAAGCATGGCGGGAGTTTTATGATTCTATTGAAATTCCTGCCGGAATAGAAATCAAAAAGACTAAAAGAAAAGCTCTTTCTGCATACGAGTCGCTTACTGCCTGTTCTGGCGGATATGCTTATATTGATATTTACAAAACCGGCGTTTTTTTTAAAAAGACCGGAAATAAAAAAGCACAGCTGATTTTTACTCAAAGTTCGTTAAAGTCTGTTAATTTGAGCAGCGATGGTGCCTATATGGCGGTTTCGTATATCGACGATTCTTATGCGAATGGCCGAAGCCGGGTATATGTCTATGACATGAAACGAAAATCTTCGTTTTATATTAAAGGAATTGGTCTTAAGCAAGGTGAAGTATTTAAAAAAGGTGAAGATTATTATGTTGCTTATGAAAAGACTGTCTCTGAATTTTCTACATTGGTTATTGAAAGGCTTTTGCGTAATAAAAAAGGCATAATTTTTGGAACGGAGCCTGTTAAGGAGTTTCCGTTAAAGTATGGGGAACAGATTTTTTCGCTGGAAGGAGCGTGTGCAGCGCCAGCAGGCGGGATGGACGGAACCGATAATGAGGATTTGTATTTTGTACGCAAGGTCGGTGCTGAATTTTTGATTTGCAGATATTCTGTCGGGGCAAAAGGTTTTGATTCAATTGAATTGCCGGAGGGTGTTGCACCGTATGGAATGTGCAGCATGGACAATAAAATATATTTTTCTTATGCATTGCATGGAATGCTCCCTCGGCTTGGAATTCTTACAATAGAGGCGGATTCTGAGTTGAAAACAGGTCTGGCCGGGAATCATGTTGAAATTGAACTTTCGCAGACTGATTTGTCAGGGGGAATACTATTTCCGGTCCAAAATAAAGAAAAAATTGTTTATATTGCAAGCTATTTGAACGGTTCTAAGATTCAGGAAACGTCAGTTGATCAAATGGAGTTTAAAAAAATCAGCGTGGCTGTGCGTTCTTTTGAATCTGCGGATAATTCTATTTTTGAGGAAGGGAAAGCGGCAGAGGCTTCTGCTCCTTGTGAAATTGAAGGCAGTAAAAAGTTTTCTGCTTTTTCATATACATTTAAAGGCCCTAGGGGTACTTTTGCTCCGGTCAGTCTGACGAATACTTATTCCGTTTCAGATGCCGGGGATGTCCTTAAAACTGTTTCTTTGCCGCTTGGAGTAACGTATTTATCCTCTACTCCGTGGACCTACCCTATTTATTATTTTTCTGCTGGTTACGGGCTTTATTCAAATTCCTATGCTTTTGAGGCAGGAATTTATAGGGGTGGGACAACAAACAGTCTGTTTAACTATAAAGGGTCTGCAAATGTGGAATTTGACAACAGCGGATATAAGCAGGTTCATTTTGGGTTGAAAGCTACTTCTGTGATTCCTTTGATCAGAACGTTTTATTTTTCGCTTTCTGATACGGCGCAGTTTTTGCAGGGAAGACAGTCGAAGACAATGGATGAAATGGATGATTGTTCATCATTAAGTGAGGCAATAGGAATTCTTAATAAAGAAAATCAAGGTGAAGATCTTTCGATAAGACGGATTTATGCTTCAAATAAGTTTTCTTTTGCATTTGGAAATATTCATAAGACTGGAAGAGGATATTTTAATCAAGGCGGATTTAAAATAGGATCAAGTCTTAATATGACATTTTGTTCAAAAGATTCGGATCTTGATTATCAGTATTTCCGGTTTGAAAATATTGCAATTGACTGTACGGCAAAAATTCCTGGTATAATGCCTGTAACGCTGGAAGCTTCGTTATTCCCTTCTGCTCAGTATGTTGGTTATGCGCTTGCGCATATTGTCCTGCTTTCTGCTGAAATTCAGAAATCTACGAATTTTTTGCCACTCATTTATTTGAATAGAATTACGCTTTCTGCTGAATACATGGGAAAAATAAAGGAACCGTTTTATATGCAGTCTTGGCCGCTTGCGCGGGCTTATAAATATTTTAACCATGTGATTGATGGCAAGACAGATTATTATGACGAATTTTCGTTGATTGCTTCGATTTATCTTACGCCAAATATCGGCGGGTTGGCTAGACCAGATTTTCAGATTAAGGCAAGCGGCGGGCTCGTATACCGATTTTGCCCAGAACCTGATGAAAAGGCTCTGGGCTTAACGGCTGGAGTTACAATAGGCAACTTCTTTAGCTTTTAAAAGAGATTTTCTAAAATCTCACTATTTTATTGTAAGGAATGCCTTGTAGCCGTTATAAGCCTGAACAAGGTCTTCGCGTGAAGTAATTTCCCAAGGTGCATGCATGCTGAGTACAGGAACTCCGGCATCTATTACGTTCATTCCGTATTTTGCGGCAAGGTAAGCTATTGTACCGCCGCCACCTTGATCGACACGGCCAAGTTCTGCCATCTGATATGTAACGCCTGCAGTGTTCATGCAGTTTCTGAGTTTTGCAATGAATTCCGGGTTTGCATCACTGGCACCGCTTTTTCCGCGGCTACCGGTGTATTTGTTGAATACAAGACCGCCGCTAAGGAAAGATGCATTTTCTTTGTCGTAAAGGCTGTTGTTAAGCGGGTCGTAAGCTGCATTTACATCGCTTGAAAGCATGTTGCTGTTTGCCAGGCAGCGACGTAATGTAAGGTCGCTGTAGCCGTTCGGTAGCCGGGCGATTACTTCTGCCAAGGCATTTTCAAAAATATGAGAGCCCATGCCGGTTGCTCCGACGCTTCCGATTTCTTCTTTGTCCACACAGATACAGCAGCTTGTGCGGTTTGTAGCTGGTGAGTCCATAAGAGCGGCGAACGAGGTATATGCGCATGAACGATCGTCCTGTCCGTAGCCAAGAATAAGGGAACGGTCAAGACCGCAGTCGCGTGCTTTTCCGGCAGGAACAATTTCAAGTTCGGCAGATTCAAGATCTTTTTCATCGATGTTGTATTTTTTCTGCAAAAGATTAAGGATAATTTTTTTACCGGTAAGTTTTTCTTCTTTCTTTTTCTTCTTGTCTTTTTTCTTCTCGTCATCCTTTGATTCATCTTTTTTTGAAGGAATGACAGCTCCAAGAATTACGTCCAGATCTTCTCCTTTGATGATTTCTGAACCAGTTTTTTTCATCTGTTCCTGAGCAAGATGGGGAAGAATGTCTGAAATGCAGAAAACAGGATCGATTTCATCTTCACCGATATTTACGGAAATGCTTGTTCCGTCTGTCTTGCAAACAACACCGTGAATTGCAAGTGGAAGTGTAACCCACTGATATTTTTTGATTCCGCCGTAATAATGTGTGTTCAGATATGTTACGAAATCTTTTTCGTAGATTGGATTCTGCTTTGCATCAAGTCTTGGTGAATCAACATGTGCTCCAAGAATGTTCATGCCGTTTTCTATTGAATCTGAACCAATTTGAAATAATGCGATGGCTTTGTTCATTTTCTGGACATAAACTTTATCACCGGCTTTTATGGATTTGCAGTCAAAAATATTCTTATAACCATAAGATTCGGCAGTTTTTATGATTTGTGATACACATTCGCGTTCTGTTTTACCATTATTCAAAAAGTTTTTGTAGTTTTCGATCAGATTTTCGCCAAGCAAGGCTGTTTTTTTTGATTTTTTCAATGTAAGACTCCTTATTTTAAGATTTCATTTATTAATTCTTCTGAGTTATGAACTATTGTTTTTGCACCAAGATTTTCAAGGAACGCACGGCCTTTAAAACCCCAGTCTACACCGATAAAATTGAGCCCGGAATTTGCAGCGGTTTGAAAATCAACGTCGCTGTCTCCTATGTATACAGCTTCTTCTTTTGAAATGCCAAGCTTGTTTAGAGCAAGGCATACCATGTCAGGAGATGGTTTTTTTGCCACCCCTTCCCTTTCGCCTACAGCAATGTTAAAGGATTCTGGAAAGAAGTCTTTTACCAATGCCTGAACACCGTAGTCAGCTTTATTAGAGACAACGGCGGTTTTTATTCCGTGGGCGCGCAATTGAGTGATAGCCTCGGGAATTCCTTTATAAGGAGCTGTATGATCCGAATTATGAACCTTGTAGAATTCCGTAAAATCCGAATGGACTTTTTGAATTGTTTCTTCGGTGCTGCCGGCCGGAACAGCTCTTTCAATAAGTTTTCTAATTCCATTTCCGACAAAACCTCTTACTTCATCGTAGGTTCGTTCCGGCAGATTATTTTTGCTTAGTCCGTAGTTCGTAGCGTTCTGAAGGTCAACAAGCGTGTCCAGAATCGTACCGTCCATATCAAAAATTGCAGCTTTATAAGACATTTCTATGCTTCCTTAGTTTCGGAACATAACGTGATTGTCGCGGCATAAGTACTGTGCGGCAATTCTTCCTGAGTATACAACGATCGGAAGACCACCTGGCATTGTAGAACGCTGTCCTGCAAAATACAGTCCGGAGACAGTCTTTGATTTTGCAGGAAAAGCAAAGCTAGGTTTGCCTGGTTCCCATACACTCATCCAGCTGCCTTCGAATGTGTTGCAGTAGCGTTCATAAGTAACAGGAGTTGCGACATCGTATACTTCAATGTTCCCTTTGATTTCTGGAATAAATTTTTCAAGTTCGGCAATGAAAGCTTCTGCAAGTTCCTGTTTCTTCTGCTTGTAAGAACCGTCTTCCTTTGCGGCTTTCCAATATGCATAACTTTTGCCAAGAAACAGGACAGTAAGGGTTGTGCAGCCTTCAGGCGAATGATTTTTGTACAGCGCATAATTGTTTATGCGGAATTCTTTATATTCAACGCCGCCTGCATTGAATGGTTTTTCCAACGGGAAAATAACGCTTCGCGGATATTTTGAAAGGTCTGCTTTTACGCCCAACCCAATAAAGATATTCTGCTCAGAAACGATTGCCCTGCGCATTTTTGGAACCCACTTTTCTTTAAGTTCTGTTTCAAACAATGTGTCAATGGCTTTTCGTGCATCCTGTGTTACGATTACGGCATCAGCAGCCATGAATTCACCGTTTACAATAACACCCTTTGTTTTTTTGTTTTCTATAACGACTTTTTCAGCATTTGCATGGTACTTGATTTTTCCGCCAATAGATTCAAATGTGTCAGCCATATTTTTGGACATTCTTAAAGAACCGCCTTCCGGGTAACCGCAGTCGCCGCTTGCAAAAGAAGCGATTGTGTAAACGAATGAGATTGCGTTGTAGCGTTCACCTATAACGGATCTAAGAAGATGCTTAATGTTTTTATTTGAGAATTGCTGTATGTAATCTTCATAAGACTGGTCAACAAGTGCTTTGTAGCGTGTAAGAACAGGAAGCATCTTAAGAAGTTCGCTTATTTTTGGATGCCGATGTTCATCTGTTTTTAATCCGGCAATATCGTTTACAACAAGATGTACAGGCAGGAAGAGTTTTGTATCTTTATAGAGCTGGTTAATTGCCTTTTTATCTTCTGGTGCGATTCTAAGGAATTCTTCCCTCAGTTTATCAATATCGCGGAAAAGATTGATCTGTTCGTTTTTGTCTACAAGCGTTGAAATAGGATCTTTGTAAAAAACGGGATTGTTTTCCTTTAGTGCACCAAGTTCTTTCCAAATTTTGTTAAGAGTCAGTTTTTCTGAAGAACCTGTAAGCCAATGCATTCCGCCTTCAAAAAGGTAGCCTTTGCGGCTCCAGCTAGTAGAAAGTCCCCCTGGAATAATATGCTTTTCCAATATTGTTACATCAAAACCGGATTTTTTTGCGTAAATTCCGGCTGCCAGTCCAGCGATTCCGGCACCAATTATGACAACTTTTTTTTCGTTCATACTAAAATGATACCATAAAAAAAGGGAATGCACACTACATTCCCTTTTTTTTGATTATTTTTTTGTTCCTTTTAGCTTTGCCATTGCCTCTGAATCAAGGCGCAAATTGTGAATCGCATTGCGCAAGAACGCAAGGAATATCGCAATGAAGCCGGATGCGAATGTTACAATAATGCACATCTTCCCGCGGCTAGGCCCTGATTTTCTTTCTGGAATTTCCGGGCGTTCAAGAATCTGGAAGACAGGAGATTCGCTCTGCATCTGAACTTTCAGAAGTTCGTATTGTGTCTTAAGCTGTTTGTAAACTTCTTCCTGTGCGCTTAATTCCATCTGGATTTTTGCAGAAGAAAGGGCGACTGTAGGTACGTTTCCGTTCCAGCTGTTGTTTACCCTGTTCGAGATGTTGTTGGCTTCGTGCTGAAGTCTTGTGATTTCTTCAAAGCTGAGCTTAATGTTTTTTTCAAGGTTGATTTTTGTGATTTTGTTCTGATCAATTCCGAGCTGGTCAAATTCATCAGAAAGCCAGTCAATTGCAAAGTTTACGATTTTATGAGGAAATTCTGGGTCAATGTCGGTATAAGAAATTTTGAATACGCCGCTTTCCTCGTCTAGTTCCGCCTTAAGGGATTTTTTTATTATTTCGCGTGTACTGGTTACAGGAAATTTTGAATTTTTTATGGCTTCTTTGTCATAGAAATTAAATTCTTTTGCGATTGCATCCAGAAATGGGTTTGAGCTTGTAAGATAGATTGCAAGGGAACTGTAGCTGGAGCCGCCTTTTGTGCTGATTCCTGCAAGACCTGCAAGGCTGCCTAATCCAGATGAAGAGATCATGGAAGATAAAGCGCTGCCAGAAGATTTTGAATCGTTTATGAGCATGTAGCCTGTAGATGTAAAATTGTTCGGCATAAAGGATTTTTCCGGAGGCAGCTTAAGAGAAATAATTGCTATCACAACGGATAGAATCATTCCGAGTATAGAAACTCCGATGATCATGAATTTGTAGTGCAGAAGAACGGCAAAAAGATCAATAAGTGATATTTCTTCGTCATCGTTTGTTTTCTGAATATTACTTGTATCCTGACTTTCCATAAAATCCTCGTATTTAATATGTTAAAAACTTCCGCACATTTTAACATAATAATTTCTTTTGATTCTAGTTTTTATAAAAGAATCGGCCTTAGGGACAAAGAAATAAAATTTACGTATGAATTATAAAAAAATTGCTTTTTATTTAAATTTTAGTGGGGGGGGTACAGATTGTCTATAAAATATTCTTATGGTATGATGCAAACTATGGTATTAAATATAGCTTTATGTTCTGTTATTGCCGCAGTGTTTAGCGGATTGTTGATTCCGCTTATCATAAAGTTTTGTAAAATATACAGTCTTTATGATTCTGTGAATGCGAGGAAAATCCATTCGGGAAATATACCTAGGCTTGGCGGTATAGCCATTGCTGTTGCCTTTTTTTCTGTAGCGGCACTTTTTTTCCTCTTTAACAGGACTTTGGCTTTTAGAAATGTTCTACCTCTTTTGATAGCAGGAATGCTTATATTCCTTTTTGGTGTTATTGATGACATAGTTGAAATGAGGGCTATTCATAAGCTTTTTGTTCAGCTTATTGCTTCCGCTATTGTGGTTTGGTCTGGCTATCATTTTAGACAGATTTTTGGTCTTGTTCTGCCGATATGGGTTGCGCGTGTTTTTACGTTCTTTTGGATTGTCGGAATTATCAATGCGTATAATTTGATTGACGGACTTGATGGGTTGTGCGGAAGTCTTGTTGTTACGGCTCTTATTACGTTTGGTGTTATTCAGTACGGTGAATTCAAGGAAGGTACGGCCGTTTGTTTTATTCTAGTTGGTTCAATAATCGGGTTTCTTGCATGGAACATGCCTGCACCGAATGCAAAGATTTTTATGGGTGATAACGGCAGCCAGTTTCTTGGATTTTTGATTTCAACGATACCGCTTTATTCTATTAGTGAAGAGATTGAATTTAATAAGCTGCCTATGATGCTTGTAATTGTTGCGTTCCCTATGATGGATACAATTGCAGCTATCTGGCGCAGAATAAGAGATCATAGGCCTATAATGAGTCCTGATAGATTTCACCTTCATCATAAATTGCTTAATATTGGTTTTAACAAGCGACAAGTGCTTTTGCTTATTGTTTTGATTCAATGTGAAATCTGTGTTAACGTATGGATTTCTACGCAATTTGAAAAAACTGTTGGTATAATCCTGCTTTCAGTTTCATATATTTTCATGGTGGGATTTTTTACGGTTATTCATTATGCAAATCGTGCCGTTCTTAGAAAAATCAGGCTTGAAAATGAGCAGAGAAACAGCGGAGAAATACCGAGTCTTTAGTTTGAAACGGGTTAGCGATATGGAGTGCGCCTGAGTGAACTTTAGTTCAATCAGGCGTTCCGTAGCCTGAGCAGGGCGAAGGCGGAGGAATGAGCGGCAGCGGAACACGGAATAGCGCGACCGCACGGTGGTTTCGTTCATTAGTATAGCTAGGTAACAGATATGAGCTGAACTGCAAGTGGTTTAAAAATATGATTATTTGCTTATAGAAAACACCGGGCGGGAACCTCCTGATATAGTTATCTAAAATTTATTTGTTCAACCTGATCTTCAGAATGTAATTGTAAAAAATCTTCTATATCATTACAATATTCTATTGAAATTACAAAACACGGTAATGCGCGTAGGAAATGCGTGCTGCCGGCGGGAAATAAAATGGAAAACACAAAGCGTACAGTTACTTGCGGCGAATTGCGTGCCGCAGATGTTGGTAAGAAAGTTGTATTGAATGGTTGGGTAAGCCGTACCCGCGACTTGGGTGGTCTTGTTTTTATTCGTCTTCGCGACCGTTATGGAATCACACAGGTTATGGTTGGCGACAAGGCAAGCGATAAAGTTAAGCAGATTGCTTCCAGCCTCAAGAGTGAATATTGTATTGCAGTTGAAGGCGTTGTTGCTGCCCGCGCTGAAAAAGACATTAACCGCGACATGGCTACCGGTGAAATCGAAGTTGAAGCAAACGACATCGAAATCTTTACAACCAGCCAGGAACTTCCTTTTAGTATTGAAGAAGTACGCCAGAAGGACGGAACAATCGTTCTTCCAAACGAAGATTTGCGCTTAAAGTACCGCTATCTTGACCTCCGCCGCGATCCTATGCAGCAGAACATTATCCTTAGAAGCCAGGTTACTTTTGCAACCCGTGAATATTTGACTTCAAAGGGATTTTTGGAAATCGAAACTCCTACTTTTATTAAATCTACTCCAGAAGGAGCCCGCGACTACCTTGTTCCAAGCCGCGTTCACCCTGGAAAATTCTATTCACTTCCACAGTCACCACAGCTTTACAAGCAGCTTTTGATGGTTTCTGGATTCGACAAGTACTTCCAGATTGCCCGCTGCTACCGTGACGAAGATGCCCGCGGTGACCGTCAGCCTGAATTCACTCAGATCGATATGGAAATGTCTTTCACAAACCGCGAAGAAGTTCTTTCTACAACAGAAGGAATGATGCAGTACATCTTTAAAAAGACTTTGAACTACGATTTGCCAGCTAAGTTTGACCGCATCGCCTGGGAAGACGCTTTTGACCTTTACGGAAGCGACAAACCTGATCTTCGTTTCGATATGAAGATGCAGGACGCAACATTCATGGCTGATTTGGCAGACTTTAACGCATTCAAGGCAGGAGCTGCAAACGCAGGCCGCGACATTCAGCGCCACAAACGAAGCGGACTTAAGGCCCTGGTTGTAAAGAACGTTGCAGACAAATACAGCCGCAAACAGGTAGAAGCCCTTGAAGCCGTTGCAAAAACATACAAAGCTAAGGGCTTGGCTTGGATGAAAGTTGCTTCGACAGGCTCAGCAACCGGCGATATTGCTTTTGAAGGCGGAATCAGTAAGTTCTATGCCGGAAAAGAAGCAGAAATCTGCGCAAAACTTGGTGCCGAAAAGAATGACCTTCTTTTGTTCGTTTCAGACGAAAACTGGCAGCTTGCATGTACTGCTTTAGGTGCAGTCCGCAAACAGCTTGGAAAAGACTTGAACCTTTACAATCCAGAAGATGAATTCCATTTTGCATGGATTATCGACTTTCCATATTTTGCATTCAACGAAGAAACTCAGGCTTGGGAAACAGAACACCACATGTTCACATTGCCACAAAAACAGTATTGGGACACTTTGGAAAGTGACCCGGGTGCTGTAAAAGGCGACCTTTACGACTTAGTTTTGAACGGCTACGAACTTGCTTCAGGTTCTATGCGTATCAACGACCCTGCATTGCAGCAGAGAATCTTTAAGATTGTAGGTTACAGCGAAGAACGCGCTCAGAAAGCCTTTGGCTTCCTTGTTCAGGCCTTCAAGTTCGGTGCTCCACCACACGGAGGAATCGCCCCAGGATTGGATCGCTTGATAATGCTCATGCGCCACGAAGAGAGCATCCACGAAGTAATCGCATTCCCGAAGAATAATTTGGCTGCGAGTCCTATGGATGAATGTCCAAGTGCGGTTGACGAGCAGCAGCTTAAGGATTTGCATATCAACTGTTATGATGTAGAAAAAGAATAAAAGATAAAAAAGAGCTCGATTTTTTCGAGCTCTTTTTTATTTAGGGTTTATTACAAACCCTAAATAAGGCGAAGTCAAGGCTTTAAGCGAGCGAAGGCGAGCGTGCATTGACCAGACGTACGAGTGCCCTAGTGCAGTTGATGAGCAGCAGCTTAAAGATCTTCATATTAATTGTTATGATGTAGAAGAATAATAGGTGAAGCGGTGTTGAGCCGATGGATTGCGGTTGTATGCTAAAGGCAAACAACCGCAAAACGACTGAGTCAAGGCTTTAAGCGAGCGGAGGAGAGCGCGCCTTGACCAGGCGTATGAATGTCCGTCAGTTGTTGATCAGAGCCAGCTGGATGACTTGCATATCACTATTCATGATGCAGAGGCATAAGGTGCGAGTTTGCGGTTGTTGAGCGCTCCCTGAGCTCTGTCGAAGGGCTTGTCGAAACATCGCAAACTCGGTAAGCACGCGAAAGCGTGCGACATGAGCAGCAGTTGAAGGATTTGCATATTAATTGTTATGATGTTGAAGAAGACTAAATATTAAACATAAAAGGCTCGATTTTTAATCGAGCCTTTATCATTATTTCTATTCCTCTATAATTATTATAACAGAAAACACCCTCGCAATCACTGAATATGATCCAGATTAATACTGAAATGCCCGCGTAAGGAATTATTATGGAAATCGGCAAAAAAGATATGAAAGTTATGCTCCAAGCTCAGCAGGGGGAACTGGATGCCATACTCATGTACAAAAGGCTGAAAAGTTCCGTCATAACCGCTGCCGTCAATGCGAAAAGTTTGTAACCTATGGTAGAAATCCAGTACATTGCAAAAAGATAAACTCCTGGACGAAGGATTTTTTCACGAGATTCAATATGTTTTCTACGATTTCCACGCCAGCCGCATTTTAATAAAGTCCTTCATGTCCTTGTAAAAATCCATTGGCGGCGGGGTAATGTTAATTTGCTTAAGAGCTTCCTGAACAAGAGGATTTTTATAGCAGCAGACTGCATTAGATGAAGCATAAAACAATACATCCAGCTGGATTTTGTAGGCAACGTCCGGGCTGACGGAAAGCATTTGTGCAAGTCTGTCGCGGAAGGCATAGGCCAGGTCGTAATATTTCGTCTTGAAAATGGCAAGGCGTTCAACCGTAACATTTGTTTCTATAACCGGATTAAGATAGGAAACATAGCGCATATAATCCTGATTAGCATTTACGATCCCTGCCCAGACTTCGGTTATCACGTCAGGCGTAAAATTGTTGCCATCTGGAAAAGCCGAAAGCAGGGCATTGTAGTAGAGCGACATTTTTTCTGCGGAGATTTCCAGAAAGATTTCTTCTTTGGTTGTAACGTATTTATAAAGGTTAGCACGTGACCAGCCTAATTTTTCCGCAATCGTGGTAAGGGTGATTTCTGAATAAGGACAGTTTGCGAAAAGTTCAGCTGTCGCCTCTTTTATTTGAGAAAGTCTTTCTTCTTTGTGTTCGTCGCTTCTTGCGCGGATATAGTCTGCCATACCTGGAGAATAACACAGTAAAAGGATTTTTGCAATAAGCAACTTTTTGTCACTAATATTGTATTTTAGTGTTGACAAGTCACCGGTTATACCATACACTTTAGTTAAGTGACACAATGTTACTAAAAACCGGAGGAATCAAATGAATCTTTCTAAATTACTTTTAATCACAGGAGCAGCACTGGCTCTGACAGTTACAGGCTGCAAAAAGGAGAAAACTATGGCAGACCCAACAGCAGCAAAAATCAGCAATGGAACTGAGCACTACACTTTTGAACTTAACGAAAATGTAACCCGCACAAAAGTTACTTTCCGCAATCATTTTGGAATTGAACTTGCAGCAGACCTTTACGCACCAGAAAATGCCACTGAAAAAGGAAATCCTGCCCTCGCAATCTCTGGACCTTTTGGAGCCGTAAAGGAACAGTCTTCCGGCTTTTATGCAAATCAGATGGCTTCCCGCGGATACATCGCCCTGGCCTTTGACCCAAGTTTTACAGGAGAATCAGGCGGAGAGCCACGCTACATGAACAGCCCTGATATCAACACTGAAGACTTTATGGCGGCAGTAGATTTTCTTTCAACCCGCGAAAACATCGACCCGGAAAAAATCGGCATCATAGGAATCTGTGGCTGGGGTGGAATGGCTCTTAACACAGCGGCAATCGACACACGAATTAAGGCAACCGTTGCAAGTACAATGTACGATATGAGTCGTGTCACCGCCAACGGATATTTTGACAGCGCAAATAATGCAGAATCAAGGCACCAGGCCCGAAAAGCTCTTATGGCCCAGCGCATTGAAGATTTTAAGGCAGTACAGGCTGGCGGTACTTACAAGCTTGGAGGCGGAGTTGTAGATCCTCTACCGGAAGATGCTCCGTATTTTGTAAAGGATTATTACGATTACTACAAAACTCCACGCGGCTATCACGAGCGAAGTCTTAATTCGAATGGCGGCTGGAATGTTACTGCTGCAACTTCTCTTTTGAACACAAAGCTCCTGGCCTATGCAGAAGAAATCCAGAGTGCCGTTATGGTTCTTCATGGCGAAAAGGCTCACTCCCGATATTTTGGCGAGGATGCCTTTAAGCGTCTTACCGGCAGCAATAAGGAGCTGGTAATTATTCCTGGCGCAAGTCACACCGATTTGTATGATGGCGGAAAAACCAATGCAATTCCTTTTGATAAGCTTGCAGATTTTTTTGCAAAGTATTTGAAGTAAGAGATTTTGGGCGTTCGCCGTTCGCTTCGCTCACTTACCGAGTTTGCTTCGCAAACTCGCTACGTCGGGCTTTCGCGAGTTTACCGACGGTAAACTCGTAACGAGAATGGCAAAGCCATTCTCGCGGGTTCCGGCTATCGCCTCCATTCCTGCGTTCTGGTGGTTTCGACAGGCTCAACCACCGTCACTACGGAACGGCTTCGCCGCCCCTACAATCCCTAACGCAAAACCATAATCAAAAGGAGTATCTCAACATGAAAAGATTATTTGCGTTTCTAATTTCTGTTTTTCTTCTTGTTTCTACGGCCTGCGCTAATGGCAGCAGGGGAACAAAATCATCTGACAAAGGAGAACTTTCTGATATGAAAATTTCAATTCAAATTACAAGCGACAGTGGTAATCATAATCTTACCGCTACCCTAGCCGACAATTCTTCTGCTACAGCCTTCTACGGACTTTTGGAAAAAGGCCCTCTGACTGTAAAAATGCACGATTACGGCAGCTTTGAAAAAGTCGGTTCGCTTGGTACAAGTCTCCCTCGAAACGATACTCAGATTACAACAGTTGCCGGTGACATCATTTTGTATCAAGGAAATCAGATTACAATTTACTATGACACTAACAGCTGGAACTTTACCCGCCTTGGAAAAGTAGACGGGGTAACACAGGCCGAGCTCAAAAAGATTCTGGGCAAAGGTGATGTGACTGCGGTGTTTGAAATATTGCGTTAGCGCTGGGAATTTCTGGTGTAAATACATCATCTTCTGCCTGGTCTAAACGAGCAGACGATGAAGAAGGAACTCAAATCGATTTGCTTATTATCAGGGATGATAATGTAATTAATATGTGTGAGCTGAAGTTTTACAGCGGAGAATCTCTCTTTCAAAAAGAAGTTTCTCCGAAGACAGTAATCCGAAGTACCTTAATAACAACCTTTGGATTAAAGAAAAACGAATACAGCAACGTTTTCTCTAATGTCATTTTGATGGATGATTTATTTAATTAAATTTAGTTTTTTCAGCTTAACACATCAGATTGGAGAACACGTTATTTTGTGTTTCTTACGAGAGCGGCGTAGCGACTGCGTTCAAATTTCAGCGAGCTGGTGGATACGATGGAAGAGTTTTTGAAAGATAAAAAGGAATACTCAATTGACAGGATGCGTTCTGGAAATTGATCCTGTCGATTGGAAGATGTACAGGCTTTTTGATAAAACCTGCACATCAGTAATATTTACATATCATGTTCAAAAGTTTCTGTTCAAACAAAAATCATCCCATGTACCAACCCCATCTGAAGGTTCGCTAATAACATCATATTCATTTTTCCAGATTCCACCATAGTATGTGTCGAAGGATTCAGTATTTATAAATTCTCCTAATTTCTCTGGAGAAGAAAGAATTTCTTGAGAAAGATTTCCAAATTTATGTTCGTTCGGGTCGCAGGCATCCTTGCTGCTATTCCAAATCCACCCAGATGCATCTGCCAATTCAATGTCAAAATACCATTCACCATCGCTAAAATTTACAATTTTTTCAGTAAAGTTATTATATTTAGCTAATCGAATTAAACTTGCAGGAAGGGATATTGATTTTAATTCAGGACATAAAGTAAATCCTGAATATAAAATTTTTAGATTATTTCCAAAATTAATTCGATTTATTTTTTTACAATCAACAAAAGACTTTATAACAAATTCTAAGGAATCTGGTAATTCAATTTCTGTAATATCGTCCAAAGCGATAAATGAATGATACATGTAATTGAGTTTTTCTGGTAATTTTATATTTATAATTTTTGAATTTTTAAATGATTCTTCTAAATATTCAAGCGTTTTTGGTAATTTCACTTGAACATTTGGCAAATCATTAAAACAGGACACGATCTTTTTAATTTGACTGCTCTCTGAATCGACAAGTGTAAGTGAAGGACACTTTACAAAATTATTGCTCTCCAATTCCGTTAATGTTGATGGCAACATAACTTTTTCCAAATTATCCAAATTTTCAATTGCTCCATATACTATTTTTTCTGTTCCTTCAGCAACATTTAATTCTGTTGCACCTGCAAGAACAGCACCTAATATTTTATGATTTTTTGTATAGATTGCATTTTCTTCGGCAATAAATCTCTCATTTCCTTTAGGGAAATCTACATATTTTATATTCTTTCCGCGAAAGCTTTTTGTTGATAACTTTTTAAAGGAAGGTGGAAGTGAAACTCCCAACAAATTTGAAGCACCAGAGTAAAATTCTTTTAAGCCTTCACTTTCAGACAAGTCCAGATGAATTTTCACAGTTCTATCCTGTTTTAAAGCTGCTGCCAAATCATCCAGAAACTTTTTATTGTTACTTATAGTGCCTGTAACAATTACATTGTATGTGCCTTCAGATTTTAACTCAGAGATTTTCTCCCTGAAATTTTCAGGCTTGCACGTGATTTTTTTTCCTTTACTTTCGCAGCTTGCAAGAGAGATCATTGCGAAAATCATAAACATAAAACCAAATTTTCTTTTCATTTTAATTCTCCCATAAAAAGTCAACGAGAAAGTATCAACTTCCGAATTGACTTAAATTATTTAAAAATTTTCACTGCATCAGAAAAATCTCTCGAATACTTTTCACGCAATGAAACAATACTTACATTATTTACAGATTCTCTTTCTTTAACGATTGCAGAGATTTCTGTTGCTGGAACAACAAAAAGTTCAGGATTTTCTTTTACATTTTCAAAATTGCTGTAGTAAACAAAAATATAAAAATGATTTTTGTCATCCTTACTTTCAAAATAATTGCCAATAATAAAATCACCTGAACTTTTTAAGCCCTTTACATCAATTGTCATGGCGACACCTTTGTTGTTAACAATAATATCAACTTTCTTTTGATTGCCTAATGTGATATTGGCATTAACACTATTTCTTAACAACGCAGATAAAACATAAAACTCTGACGCTAAACCTGTTTCTTGATTTACTGTTCCCACGATTACCTTCCTTTGCTCCACATTCTACATCAAGAGGTCAAAATTCCTTTGGGACGCTTTCCTAAAATTCTTGGGAAAATTTCCCAAACAAAAACGGGACTTTTGATGTATACTTGGCGCATGAGCAAAAGTGTTGCTTTAACATTGAAGCATGTTTTTAAAATTGAATTACTCATCATCTATGTGGCAATAATCAATTTTGGTTTTTCCATTTATTTTAAGACCTACTCAAACAGAAAGATTTCAGACCTGGATTCCCAGATGCTCAAAATTCAGCTGGAAGAAAACAGCGCAAATTCTGTTCACGCCGACCATACGGAACTCATCGAAAAACTCACTTACGATTACGCGCCTTTTACTTATTTTGATAAAGAATTAAAAACTGAACTTTCAGAGATTATTGAACTCCTGGAAACAAATCAGAACACAATTGAGCCGATAATCACTTTTCAGAACAACATGCACCAGACACAGAACCGCCTTAACCTTGGTTACGACACGCTTTTGTACTGCTCTCTCATCCTCATTATGATTGCAGTTTTCCTGATTGTAGAAAAATCCTTTAAAAACAGAATTGACCTTCACCGCCTTAAGGTAATGAGCGAAGAACAGTCTAAAATCAGCCGCAACCTTCACGACGGTGTTGCTCAGGATCTTGCGGCGCTTAAGCTTTATCTTGAAAAAGAAGATATTTCAAAATCAAAGTTTTATGCCCAGCAGGCTTTTAACGAAGTACGCTATATGATTGGAACCACTCACCTGAACCTGAACGAAAGCTTTGAAGAAATTGTAAAAAAACTGGCGGCAACGCTTGAAGCAAACTACAACATTTCAACAAAGGTCTACATCGGTTCAACAAAAATTCAGCATTTAAGCGAAAATGTTCAGATTGAACTTATCCGAATCCTGCAGGAAGCGCTTTCCAACATCAGCCGCCATGCAAACGCGAGCAATGTGGAAATCCGTTTTGTAGACGGCATCGACGACTTCCGCTTTATCATAAAGGACGACGGCAAAGGTTTTTCGGAAGAAGAAGTTGAACTTAAAAACAAGCAGAGCGCAAAAAAGCATTACGGCGTTTCAAACATCAAAGATCGAGTGGAACTTTTGGGCGGTACTGTCAATTTTATAAGCGAGGGAGGAACAACAATTGCAATCACAATTAAAGATTCTGTTCGTTGATGATCATGTGGGCTTACGCGACGGCATGACGCAGATGCTTAAAAATAAAGATTCCTCTTTTGATTTTGTGTGCGCAAGTGATTATGAAAGTGCTCTGGAAACCTTAAAGGAAAACCGTGGCATCAAAATTGTCATTCTTGATTTGAACCTTGACGGCAGAAGCGGACTTGAACTGATTCCCGAACTCAAAAAGATTTCTCCCGATATTGCTATTTTGATTTACACAATGTTCAATGATGTGATTCATGTTGAAAATTCACTCTTGAACGGAGTTCAGGGCTACATTACAAAAGACGCAACAATTGATGAACTTGCATCTGCAATCACTACTGTTGCAAACGGCAATTCATATTTTAATAAGGCTGCAACTGAACTGATGCAGTCGCTTCTTGCAAAACATGGACGCGAACATGACATCACAAATGATTTGAGCTATCTTTTTGACAACTACAAATCACTTTCCAAAAAAGAGCGCGAAGTTTTTATTCTTCTTTCGCAGGATATGCACGTTGCAGACATTGCCAAAAAGCTCGGCAAATCAGAAAAAACTGTCATTAACCAGCGAACCGAAGTTTATTCAAAACTTGATATAAAAGACAGGCACGACCTTCTTGAAAAAGCAAAACTTCTGGGGCTTATTGTATGAGCGGCAACTTAATAAACAGCAGGTTGCCGGACAAAAACTGGACACCGCGCAGAATAATTTTTACAGTTCTCTTTACCGCCATTTCAATCGTAATAAATTATCTAGGTTCATTTCTGGCAGGATTAATTGCATTTCCTCTTTATCTAGATTCAGTAATGACCATTGCGGTAACTGCTTTGTGCGGACTTGTACCGGGCTTAATCTGCGCCTTTGGTTCAAATCTGCTTTTGTTCATTTTTGCACACACGGGAATCTTTTTTTCTGCATGTCATCTTTCTACCGCTTTAATCGCCTGGATGGTTTTCCGCACAGAAAGAAAAAATCATCCTAACGAAAAACTTCTTTCCGCAGACAGCTTTATGTGGGCTGGATTTTTAGCCGCAATCAGCAATTCAATTATCGGCGACACAATTTCGACCTTTGTTTATGGTGCAAACACATCAATTCCGCAGGTTGATAACGCAGTTCAGGGAATCTACGTCGTAATCAGAAGCCTGCCGGTTGCTGCATACATAGGCGGCACAATCACAAACTTTGTAGATAAGCTTGTAAGTGCCACAATTTGCCTTTTTATTTACCGCTTCGTTAAGAAGTTTTTTTAGCCTTACCGCCTGTATTATCACTCTTTCCAAGCCAGCCGCATTTTTATAAAGTCCTTCATGTCCTTGTAAAAATCCATAGCAGGTGGATTGATATTGATTTGCTTGAGGGCTTCCTGCACCAGAGGATTTTTATAACAGCAAACCGCATTTGATGAAGCATAAAATAAAACATCCAGCTGGATTTTGTAGGCCGTATCCTGCGTAGTGCCAAGCATTTGTGCAAGTCTGTCGCGGAAGGCATAAGCCAGGTCATAATATTTCTTTTTGAAAATAGCAAGTCGTTCAACCGTAACATTTGTTTCTATCACAGGATTAAGATAGGAAACATAACGCATATAATCCTGATTAGCGTTTACAATTCCAGCCCAGACTTCGGTAATAACATCTGGGGTAAAATTGTTACCTTCAGGAAATGCCGAAAGCAATGCATTGTAATAAGCGGTCATTTTTTCTGCGGAGATTTCCAGAAAGATTTCTTCTTTGGTTGTAACGTATTTATAAAGGTTAGCCCGGGACCAGCCAAGTTTTTCAGCTATAGTAGTAAGGGTAATTTCTGAGTAAGGTGCACTTTCAAAAAGAGATGCCGTTGCCTCTTTAATTTGAGAAAGTCTTTCTTCTTTGTGTTCGTCGCTTCTTGCGCGGATGAAAACTGCTTTGCTGTTTAATTCTGCCATAATTAGAGAATATCACAGTAAAAGGATTTTTGCAATAAGCAACTTTTTGTCACTAAAATCATATTTTAGTATTAACAAGTCACTATTTATGTCATACACTTTAGATAAGTGACACAACGTTACTAAATAAAATGCGTTAGCGCTGGGAGCCCCTTGCCGACCGCAGGCTGAACTTGTTTCAGCCGAGGACGGTGAGCGTTAG